>CAXBOL010000061.1:0-11754 GCA_963977295.1 uncultured Opitutaceae bacterium | reverse complement strand
ATCAGTAGTGTCCAGAGCTCAAGGGCCTGCTCTTCCGCGCTGCCGGGCGCGGCATCCATCAGGGCTTCGACATGATCAAGTGCAGCGCGGTGGTCGGCTGGGGTCTGGAGGATCTTGGGTTCCATGTTAAAGGGGATTCGGAAGGGACCGTTCAAATGGCGGCGGCGTCGATCTTGTCGTAGTCGGCATGGGTGACCGTGACCGCGGACGGAGAAGTCGTCTTCTACGCCCGTTCCGAATCGTTTCTTGGGAAGTCAGCTCACCCGCATAATTCACAGGGTTAAGCCGTGCCTCCACTGGAACGCCCCTGCACGTGGTGCGGTGCTTAACGCCCGCACCGAGTCATCGATCCGCCTACACGACGCCACGCCGTCCATCGGTGTTGGCTTCCTCCACCCGCACACATCAAGGAGTGGCGATCCTGGATCGCCTCCATCGGATTGCCCCTGAGTGGACAAAGTGACGAGACATGACCCCACCGGAGTGCCCTCTTGAAAGTCCGACAATCCGGCCCCCCCTTGTCTTCACCCTCCCTGTGAAATATCCGGGTTAGGCGGGCGTGGGATAAGACATCGTTGTCAAACGAGTCGCTTTGGTGGTCCCAGCGCAGGAGGCGACCGAGGTCCCGTGAGTTGAATCCCAAGTCTGCGATGACGCATAAATTCTACCGCGATTCGACGTCGTAGGTGGGTTTCGCACCCGGGCGCACGCAATCGAGGAAGCTGCGTTGTTCCCGGGGAGGGCTCGAGACTGCTGAGGCCACCATCCACAACTCGATCGGGGCATTCCTTACCCCACGACGCGGTTCCGAAAGGGGAGCGGGTAACGCTAGGGTTTGAGCAGGCCGCGCTCAAATCCGCGGGCGACGGCTTCGGCCCGGCCGGCGGCATCGAGTTTCAAGAGCACGGCCGCGACATGCGCCTTGGCGGTTCTCGTCGTGATCTGAAGCAGGTTGGCAATATCCGGATTGCTCATCCCTTTCCGCAGCAGGGTCAGCACCTCGATTTCCCGTTGGCTGAGCGGTCTGCCAGATGCCTGCTCGGCCAGCAGGCGTTGCACGCCCGGACTGATCACTTTTTCACCCCGACTGACCGCCTTGATCGCTTCGGCGAGTTCGGCCGGCTTGGCCGTCTTCGTAATGTAACCGTGGGCCCCCGCTTGCAGGGATTGGATGATATCCTCCTCCGCCTCCGAGGAGCTCAGCATCAGCACTCGGATATCGGGATACTCGGCCCGCAGCTGCCGCAACGTGTCGATTCCATCCATGCCGGGCATGGTGACGTCGAGCAGCAAAACGTCCGGCCGCAAACTGCGGAACTTTTCGATCGCACCTTTGCCGTCATCGGCCTCACCAATCACGCGAAACGCCGGATTACTGTTGAGCATGTTTGCCAGACCGGAACGCATGACTGCGTGGTCATCAGCCAGGAGAAGAAGGATGGGAGCGGTCATAGGGAATTAAGAGAGATGGGCATCAAACGTTCGCAGAGGCACCCGCGCCCAGACCCGGGTGCCGCGGCCGACTTCACTTTCGATATTAAATTCCCCCCCCAGTCGTTCGACGCGTTCCCGCATGCCGAGGAGGCCAAAATGATTGGAAATCCCCACAAAATGCGCCCGCGGTGAAAACCCCACTCCGTCATCGCACACTTCCAGAGTGAGCTGTCCGGAATCTTCGGTGGAGGCGAGTGCGACGTTGATACTCACCGCCTCGGCATGCTTGAGCGCATTGTTGATGGCTTCCTGGGCGACCAACAGCAGGTTGCCCGCGACAAATTCGGTCACCGCCGGAATCGCTCCGGTATCGCCGACCGAGATTTTAACCGCATAACCGTCCTGCATGCGCTCGACGATGGCGCGCAGGGCGTCCGCCAACGAACGCCCTTTCAACGGCAGCACGCGCAGCGCCCAAACGGTGCCGCGCAAATCTTCCTGCCCCCGCTGCACCATGCGGCGTGCGGTATCGAGGTGGTTGGAGACGCGGTCGGCGCGCGGCAGTGATTCCGATTCGCAAGCCTCCAACTGGTAAGTCAGCCCACTCATCGTTTGGAGCAGGGTATCGTGCAGATTGGCGGCGAGCCGGTTTCGCTCGCGCATCGTCGCCTCAAATTCGATGGCGGAATCGCGTCGGGCTCGCATTTCGACGGCGAGCTGGTCCGTTTTGTGACTCACTTGCCGACGCAACTGCCAAACCCAGATCAACACCCCGAGCAGGAGCACGCCACTGACGGTAATGATTCGCGCCAGGCGTTCGGGCGTCCACCAGCCCGGCTTGCTCAGCACGACGACATCCGCCGCGTCCCGCAGAAAAACGTCGAGCCGCTGGGCGTGCACCTGGGTGGTCGGAAGCAGCTTGCGCGGGATCTCGAGCTGCACGATTCCGGTGACTTGGAGCACACTGCCCGGCTGCAAGGAAGTGAATTGCCGGGTGACGTCGTCGGCGAGATCCGCCGTGAGAATCATTCCGTCGGAATCCAGGAGCAGCCGCTGCGAACCGGGGCGATGTTCGATCTCGTTCTGAATCGCGAGCAACCGGGCGGGAAACCGCACCAGGTGCCCGTCGAAATCATGGGGCCGGGCGGGCAACCCGCGATTCTTGGCCTGAGCATTGATGGCAATAATCTGCTTTGGCGTGATCGTGACGGGATCGGGCAAACTCCCCTGCCCGATCTTGTGTCCTTCCGCCCCGACCAACATGGCGATGAACTGTCGTTGCTCCACGAACCCGGCCATCTCGACTTCGTCCCCCGGATTAAACGAAACGGTGGCAACCGTCTCCACGCGCACCGCCCGGTTCTCGTGTTGCAGATAAAGGTATTTCCCGGGCACCGAGAGGGTCACCGTGCCGCGAACGCGCACCCGATGCGGCAACCGCACGTGAGGCGAATAACGCATCAACTCGTCGAGCGGCTCAAGCGGCACCGCTTCGGGTGGCGGAGCCGCCTTTTCGACCACAATGTCACCTGCCACACCGCATAACAAGCGGGGCCCGATCAGTTCCCCCCGCCCATTGAAGAGGGCCCCCGCGACTCCGCGCACCCTGACCTCCGAATCCACGAGGTGCGCCGACTCTTGCAGTGTGGATGAGGTCGCCCGCACCGGAAATTGTCCAAAATCGGAATTCACCACCAACTGCCAGTCTCCTTTGAAGGGCTCAATGGTTTGCACCACGCCGCGAATCTCCACGCGCCGGCCCGATTCAGCGCCGGCGAAGAACTGACGCGGATCAATGGGGTCGCCCGAGGGGACCGGTTTCTCGCCCCGCACCGTGAGTGACTCTGGCAGAATGACCGGCATGTAGGCACCCGGGGTGCACACGCCGCGGACTTCCACTTCCGTGCCGAAGCGAAGTTCGGACTCGAGAGTCTCATCCAGAGCAATCATTCCCCGGCGTCTGGCTTCGCGCAGGTGAACCCAGATTCCGCCGGACTCGTCTTGAATCACCAGGTTGGGAAACTCCAGCCAGGTGATCACCCCCTTCACGTGCACCGTAGGTTCCTTCACGGCCTCACTCCGCGACAGGGCCGTCACTGCGGCGATCCGGTCCCAGGACTCCCCGGTCACCGCGCCGCGGACGGACCCCACCATCAGGAGCACCGCCACGAGGAAACAGACACGACCCCATGAATTGCGGGCATTGGTTTCTGTCTCGGGCGAAGGCAAGGCGTGGAGGGGAGTTGATGCGCAGTCGACGAGGACGCCTAGGGCTGCGCGCGCGTTGCGGGGAGGTTCTTTGTATTCGGCAGAGCCGACTCAACCCAAAACGCCTCGAGCAATTTGAGATCCGTGCTGGCGGTCCCGACAACCACGTCGAACCGGCCCGGCTCGACCACACGCCGACCAGAGCGATTGATCAACGCCAGCGCTGCGCTCAACTCGCCGGTGGGGGCTACGAGGCTTACTTGGTTCCTCATCCCGTGCATCATATCCGCTTGTTGCAGGCAGCGCAATTGGCCAGACGGCCAATTGGCTGGAGGCAAAAGGAGTCATTCCGTAAATCATTGATGGCACATTCTCGGGCACTGGAGGGACCGGCTCCGCCCCGTCCGAGCCTACGCGCGGGGCGCATCGAACCCGACACGGAGGGACCCCAGCCGCATGGGGTCAGGCTGTTATTTGTTAATTCTGGGAGAACGGGGCAATGAAACCTGGGCGCCTTCGAGGCTGCTCTCTGATTGCGAAAGGCGGCCGCACGGGGTCATGCTGTAAGTTGTCAATTAGGGGGCGAGTGGGCCGAGCAATGGAACCTGAGTGACTTCGGCGCTGCTCTATCATCTCGAGGGTTCACTTTTACCTCTCAGGCCCTCGCATCATCGCCCAGCCGAAATGCGCGTTGCCTCCTTTTCGGCGGTTCTACATCCCTCAGTAAGTTCAGTCGCCCTCTTCCCGCTCCACTCGTGAAAGCTAAACTCAAGCCCGCCAAAGTCAGCTACTCGGTTTATCTCGCCGGGGAGTTGTTTGACCTCAAACACCTCGTGGGCAACGCCTACTTGGCCGAATCGATTTACGAAAAATCTCACGGTAAGTTTCTGTGTCATCTACCGCAGGACTTCGAGTTGCGTGGCCTCAATCCACACGTGATCCGCGATCAGGACATTGAGGCGCTCTACTCCGCCGACTTGGCGATCTTTAACTTTGATGGCACCGAACTGGATAGTGGCACCGTCATCGAATTCATGTTGGCCAAGTTTGCTGATATCCCCGCCGTGCTGCTCCGCACCGACCTTCGCGCCGCCGGCGACCAGGGCTCTGCCCGCCGCGACCCTTGGAACCTCATGGCGAGTTTCTTTCCCCGCACCGAAGTCGTGCGCATGGACAGCCTGATCGACTACCGGGTCTTGCAACAGAAGCGTAATCGCCAACCGATCAGCGACATCACCCGTTTGGCCGCCCAACACGCTTCCGCCACCGCAGGCATCATCAGCGAACGCGTGGCCACCAAGGTCGTTCAAGCCCTTAACAAGTTGCTCAAGACCACTCCCGTCATGACCCCCGACTTGCGGGACAATGTCTACGAGTGGCTGGCCGTGATGCCCGGCCTTCAAGGTAAGAAAAAGGAGCTCAAACAAAAACTAGCCGACCTACTTCTGCACAAAAAAGCCCGCGGACTGCTTTGAGCGTTAACGAAGCTCTTCGTGCTCAGACTCGGCCTTTCCCATCATTCAAAGACGTCGCTAACCCCGATCAACCCATCCCATGACCCAAGTCCTCCACCACCCTCTCGCGTCGCACATCTTAACGCACCTGCGCGATAGGACGACTAAACCCGCCACTTTCCGCACCTTGAGTTATCAGATCGGAGTGATGCTGGCCCTCGAAGCCACGCGTGATCTCCCGACCAAATCCGTGTCCATCGAGACGCCGTTGGAGACCATGGACTCAACCGTGCTGGGCCAGAACTTGGTGGTCGTGCCCATTCTCCGCGCCGGTCTTGGCATGCTCCAACCCTACACCGACATGTTTCCCGCCGTCAGTGTCGGATACGTAGGCCTCGAACGCGATCACGAGACCGCCGTCGCCCGTAGCTACTACTGTAAACTTCCGCCCCTCGACGGACGCTGCGTGCTTTGTGTCGACCCGATGCTCGCCACCGGGGGTTCCGCCATCCAAGCCCTCGATCTGCTCAAACAACACGGGGCCACCAACCTGCGATTGGTCACAATCGTAAGCTCTCCCGAAGGCGTCGCCGCCACCCTCGCCGCCCACCCCGATGTGCCCCTCATCACCGCCGCCATCGACCGCGAACTCAACGCCGCCAGCTACATCATGCCCGGCCTCGGCGACTTTGGCGACCGCCTCTACGGCACGTGAGACAGCAACCATAATGCATAGAAATCACCGTTTGAATTTTGACTCTCACGCAAAGCCGCGGAGGCGCTATTATATGAGTCAAACAATTCTCCTACATAATCTTGTATTCTATCCGGTTTACAGACTTTGCGTTAATTGGTGCCTAATGTGACGGACTAGCGGTAGCAGTATTTTCTTTTCTCTTTCGGCGAAGCGGTAGCGGAGCCATTCGTGTCCATGTCAAATCATTCACTTCGTTCATAGACGTGGTTAAACTCCTCTGACCTTTCTTCCCCATGACTCTTCGCCGCCCTTGGGATAAACTCGCTGATTGCATGTGGCTCGCCCGCTTCGTCGATAAGGCCCGCCTTCATCTCACCGCTTCGCTCACGCCCGACTTCGCGCCCTACTTCGGCCATGCCCTCGCCACCGACGGCGCGTTCCTCAAACACTTCGGCCTCAAGCTCGACGATTGCGTCGTCGCCATGCGCATACACGGCACTTCCGACGATGACTTCGCCGCGTGGTTCCTCGCCCAACCCGGCGTCACCACCGACACCATCGCAAGCTGGAACGCCGGAGCTTTTGATCTCGGCAAACCCGGACAGCCCATGGCCCGTAGCTTCAGCTGGGCGCGCCGCAAATATTACACCGACGCAGGAGCCGACGACCGCGTCGATAGCGTATTCTCCGGCATCGCGTGGGACGAGGGCTATATCGATGCCATGCCCTCGCGATGAGCTCCCCGGTTTTTCGTCCGATCCGGCCCGATGAGGTTTCGGTTCTGGCCGAGATCTACATCGACGCCGTAAAGTGCCTCGGCGGCCACGCCTATTCACCCAGCCAAGTCGCATCCTGGGCCAGTTGGCCGAACCAGAAACCAGCCGAGTTTCTCCGCCGCGCCACCGCCGGACACACCTGGGTCGCCGCATACGATAATTGCATCGCCGCCTTCGCCGAATTCACCCCTCCGGATCATCTCGACTTCCTCTACACCCGCGGCCGCTACGCCCGTCGCGGCTTCGCCACGCAACTGCACGCGCGCCTCGAACAGATTGCCCGCAATTCCGGCGCTGCCGTCTTGCGCACCGAAGCGAGCCGCCTCAGTCGTCCCGCCTTCACCAAATTCGGCTACCACGTCACGGAGGTCGAACAAGTCGAACGCTTCGGCGAAACCTTCACGCGCTTCAAAATGCTCAAGCGCCTGACGCTCGGGCCTCCTGCCACCAACCCAGCCGTCTCCGTGGTCCGAAGCCACTTGCGCACCCTTCCCTACGCGCCCCGCGCGGCAGCCGAAGAGATCGTGCAATTCATCGAACACGACGCCAATAACCCGGGTTGGTTCCACGGCGTGGATGCCGCCGGCGTCGATGGCTACTTTCCCCGCGATTGGTTTTTGGTTGATGAGACCCACCATCGCGCCACCGCCTTGCGTGACTACGACGCCATCGAGTTGGAGATCAACCCCGGCGATCCGGTCTACCCCATCGCCACCGTAGGCCCTTGGCTCCAAGTCATCAAACGCGACGGTTCCATCGGATGGATCCCGCAACACTGTGTCCCATAACAATCCCCGCTGGAGTTTGGACTTTGAAGCGACACCACGGAGACTCGCCCATTAGTAGAAATAAGAGCCCACCAACCTAGCCCTGCGAGCTCACCGGCTCGGCGACTTTGCGTTGAATGAAATCCGATTTGTCGAGCTGTTGGCCTCAACTCCCACTCTCCGACGCCAACGCCCGCCAGGTTCGCGGCGACACCCCGAATTCCTGCTTGAACGCCGCCGACAAGTGAAACGCGGAGCTGTAGCCCAGTCGGTCGGCCAACTCATCCAAACCCACTGCACTCGAACCGATCAACCGCCGTGCTCGATCCAATCGCAACCGAGCCAAATACCGATGCGGTGCCATGCCCGTCACCCGCCGAAACTCGCGACGAAAATGCGAATACGAAACTCCCAACTCGGTCGCCAGTTGCTCCGCCGTCGGCCCATCGCGCAACTCCGTCGCCATCCGTTCCTCCGCCTCCTGCACCCACGCGGTGCGGTCTCGCGTCGCCCCATCTTCGCGACCGGGCTCCAGCACCATGGCCAACGCCTGCAACCCCAGCGCTCCTCGCTCCGCATCGTGCGACGATACCCTCTCCCCCCGCAACTTGGCGTGCACTTCCCGCAGTATTCGCTCCAACTCCAGCGGCCGCGCACACTTCACTACCCGGGACCCTTTGCCGGCCACGCCCTCGAGCGCAAGCCGTGCCACCACCGGACCATCGACCTCGATCCAAAGCTCTTCCCATCCGGTCTCGGCATCGGGAGCATACCGGTGCCAACTTTGAGGGGCTAGCACAAACACGTCCCCCGCCCCTACCTCCCGCAAGGGTGCTTCCCGTGACTCAAACCGACCCTTGCCGGATCGGATTAACACGATTTGCATCGCTCCCAACACTCTGCCTTCCTTCCACGTAAACCCATGGTCTGCCGGATGCCCCGCCGGCGGATACGACTGCCCTCGCCTCACCCCTTGTCCGCCCCCGCCAGTCACCGCAATCCCCCACACTTCCGTCATGGGCGAAGCCGGAAGATACCGAGAAAATTGCGCTGAGCTTGTGATCATTTTCTGTATGTTAATGATCAAACTCAGCATTCAATTCAATCCCGCTATGCCGTAATATTTGCCCTTCAATCCCACTCAACCCACCCCGCGATTACTGCGAACACTTTCAATATCCCTCCTATGTCCTCTTATAAACACGTTACTTTTGCTTGGGACGACGCCCATGCCGCCTCAATCGATCAGGTCCAGCGCCTCGTCTACCGCTCCAATTTGCTTGGCTCCGACCAGCGCATCACCAACACCGGTGGCGGCAATACCTCCTCCAAATTGACCGAAAAAGACCCCCTCACCGGCCAAGACGTGGAGGTCCTCTGGGTCAAGGGCTCCGGCGGCGATCTACGCACCAGCAAGCGCGCCAATTTCTCCTCCCTTTACCAGCAAAAGCTTCTCGATCTCCAAGGCCCTTACGCCGCTCGCGCCGACAAGGGACTCAAGTCTGCCGCCGAAGACGAAATGGTGGGCATGTATTCGCACACCACCTTCAATCTCAATCCGCGCCCGTCCTCGATCGACACCCCGCTGCACAGCTTCATCCCGGCGCCATTTGTCGACCACATGCACCCCAACGCGGTCATCGCGATCGCCGCCTCCCAAAACTGCGAGAAACTCACGCAGGAAATCTTCGGCGGCGAAATGGGCTACGTGCCGTGGATGCGCCCCGGCTTCGAGCTCGGTCTCGCCATGCAGGAAATCTGCGCCGCCAACCCGAACGTGAAATCCATCATGATGGGCCAGCACGGCTTCATCTCCTGGGACGACGAAGAAAAGGCCTGCTACACCTACACCCTCGATTGCATCGAGAAAGCCGCCACCTTCATCGAAGCGAAATACGAGGCCAACGGCGGCGATGCCAAAGCCTTTGGCGGCGCCAAATATCAGTCTCTCGACGAAGCCACTCGCGCGAAAAACTTCGCCGCCATTCTCCCATGGCTCCGCGGTCAGGTTTCCCAGCAAAAACGCTTCATCGGCACCGTGCAGGACGACGAGAAGATCCTGCGTTTCGTCAATTCCGCCGACGCTCCGCGCCTCGCCGAACTCGGCACCTCCTGCCCCGATCACTTCCTGCGCACCAAGATCAAACCACTCTACGTCGACTGGAATCCGCAGACCGAGGACCTCGCCGCCCTCAAGGCCAAACTCGCCGCCGGCATCACCCAATACCGCCTCGATTACGCCGCATATTACGATAAATGTAAGCACACCAATTCGCCAGCCATGCGCGACCCAAACCCGACCGTCGTGCTCATTCCGGGCCTCGGTATGATCGCTTGGGGCAAGAGCAAATCGGAGTCCCGCGTCACCGCCGAATTTTACAATTGCGCCGTCGAAGTCATGCGCGGAGCCGAAGCCATCGACACCTACATCGCCCTGCCCCAGCAGGAAGCATTCGACATCGAATACTGGCTCCTCGAAGAAGCGAAACTGCAACGGATGCCCGCCGAGGATGAGTTGGCCCGTCAGACCATCATCGTGGTCGGCGCCGGCTCCGGCATCGGTAAGGAAACGGCTCACCGCATCGCCAAAGAAGGCGCCAACATTGTCTGCGTCGACCTAAAGCACGAAACTGCCCAGGCCACCGCCGACGAAATCACGGCCAAGCTCGGTCAAGGTATCGGCGTCGCCGGTTCCGGTATCTCCGGGTGCGGTCCCGCCATCGGCCTCGCCTGCAACGTAACCGATCGCGCCAGCGTTCGCGGTGTGCTTGATCAAGTCGCCCTCGCTTACGGCGGATTCGATTCGATCGTCGTCACTGCCGGTGTCTTCTGGCCCAGCGATACAACCGGGCACATCCCCGACGACAAGTGGGCCTTCACCTTCGCGGTCAACGTTACCGGCGGCTACATCGTCGGCGACGAAGCCGCCTCCACCTGGAAAGAACAAGGCCTCAAGGGTCAGCTCGTGCTCACCACCTCGGCCAACGCCGCCGTCGCGAAAAAAGGCTCCATCGCCTACGACACATCCAAAGCCGCCGCCAATCACCTCGTGCGTGAACTCGCCATGGAGCTCTCGCCGCTGGTTCGCGTCAATGGCGTCGCGCCCGCCACCGTCGTGCAAGGGTCGGCCATGTTCCCCCGCGACCGCGTCATCGGTTCATTGGCCAAATACAAGATCCCTTACACCGACGACGAAGCGACCGAGTCACTCGTCAGCAAACTCGCCCAATTCTACGCGGATCGCACCCTCACCAAGGCGCCGATCACGCCCGCCGACCAAGCCGAAGCCTACTTCCTCTTGGTCAGCCAACGTCTCAGTAAAACCACCGGCCAGATCATCACCGTCGACGGCGGCCTCCACGAAGCCTTCCTCCGATAAACGGCTTCGCCTCATTCGATTTTACAGGAGGAAACGGAGAAAACAGAGCCACTCCGCCAGTTGGAAACTCGATCCCAACCCGCCACCTCTGTGCCCTCTGTTCCCTCCTGTAAAACCCCACTTTAGCCCCACCTTCGAGAAAAACCTCCCGGCAAAGCAGTCAAACGGAGCAGAAGACCCTCCCCATGCTTTCTCGCTCAGCGTCATCACTCTAAGTCCTAAATTTCAGTTTCCCGGCGAAGCGGTAGCGAAGCCATTCGTGTCCATGTCAGGCCATTCACTTCGTTCATAGACGTGGTTAAAAACCCGGTGCGTTAGCCCCCCTCCCCCAACCTCCCCCACAGTGAAATCTCCTCTCCCCCTCTACTGCGCCGCCGTTGATCTCGGTGCCACCTCCGGTCGCGTGATCGTTGGCACCTGGGACGGCTCCACCCTCACCACGGCCGAAGTTCACCGTTTCCCCAACAGTCTACGTTCCCTTTCCGGGCACGACTACTGGGACATCGCCGGACTCTGGACGGAAGTCCAAACCGGCCTCAAACTCGCCGCGCAATCCATCCCCGCCGACGCTACCCTCTCCTCCGTCGGCGTCGACACGTGGGGCGTAGACTACGCTTTACTCAATGACTCCGGACGGTTGGTGCATCCAATTCACGCCTACCGTGACGGCCGCACCCAAGTCGGCATGACCCGCTTGCGCAACACCCGCGCCGCCTACGCCCGCATCTATGCCGCCACCGGCATTCCCGCCGTCTTCTACAACTCATCCTTTCAACTCGCCGAGACCGTCGAGTCCTGCCCCGCCATCACCGACCTGGCGGTCCACTGCCTCTTTCTACCCGACTACTTCAACTACTTGCTCTCGGGCCGCATGGCCAACGGCATCTCGATCGCCAGCACGTCCCAACTCCTTGATGTGCAGCGCGACGAATGGTCGCAAGCGACCCTCCAATATTTTCGCATTCCCCCCCAGTGGTTTTCGACTCCGATCAAATCCGGCACCAAACTCGGTCGCGTTCGCGGTCAGCCCGGGCTCGAG
>CAXBOL010000060.1:0-11860 GCA_963977295.1 uncultured Opitutaceae bacterium | reverse complement strand
CACTCCCTTTGCCCCATCCACAAGGAACAGGACGAATCTAATTGAAGTTATTGGGCCGGCTCAACACCCCGGGTTGATGTCGTAAGACTAAGTCCTCATGCAACAAGTGACCACGTGGTCGGAAGGCTCCAAATAGACTCTTCATTACGGTAAACAGCATTCCGATCATAGATCATTTACCCTTGCCCAGACTGGTCATTCGGTGGCTCCCCAATTGCCAATCATTGAAAGTACCGACAATGAACGCTTCGACAGCGTCTGAACAATCGAAAGTAAAGTAGACGCATTGTAATTTGGTCGAGCCATTACCAACCGGCATTTTTTTTAATTTAGTCACATAGTTTGATTACAGTTAATAGTTAATTTTCAGAATTTGCTAATTATTCAGGATTTATTGAAAGTACAGTCCGAGACATCATGGAAAGAATAATTCAATACCCAGAAAAACTTCAAATTTCAGAATAGATAATAGCTTCGATATATTTACTCATAATCTAAGTCGCTGCTCCACTCTCACGGCTAAGTTTCTTTTTTCGACTGCCTAAGGAATGTGCTCCATTGACCCCAACGAGGAATGAATGCCGGGGTCTTCGTTTTATAGGAAAGATAAGCGTCGCCAAATTCCTCAATTACTTTTTTCTCTTCGCTTAGTGCCAGTCGGACGTACGCGAATATTATGACAGGGAATAGTGAGACCGATATGATCGTCGGCCAGTGGACGATGCCCTCGCCAAAGATTGCAATAAACAGTCCCGTATACTGTGGATGCCTCACGAACCCGTAGAGTTTATCGGTAACCAAACGCCCTTCCTTCTGGGCTCGATGTAATTCACGCCATCCCTCCATAAAGATTCCGAAACCAGCAAAGAGAATGACATATCCGACCACCATGGATACCATCATCCCGGTTTCGCCCAAGCCAAACAGCGTTGACCAAATACTCGCGTTGAGCGATCCGGCATCTAAACCGAAAAACCGAACGAGAAGGTATATCGTCAGGGGAAAGCCATACATCTCAGCATACAAAGCGATAATGAAGGCTTGAATCACCCCAGCCCTCGCCCCCTCCCGCCATGTTTTCGGGGCCAGATATTTGTAGAGAAACCAAGATGCCACCACTATGACGATGAGGGCGACGCCCCAAGCTCCGGAATGCGCAATATGTTCTTTCATCGTAATAGAGGGGGGGGCGTTGACGTTTCTTATTCGTGAGTGTGTGCCGTATGGTCTCCTTTGGAGGGATTTCCAGGAGAGGAATCTCCTTCGTTCGCCATCATCATTTTCATCATGGGGCATGCCGAGGGCATGTCGTGACCGCCGTCGCCGGACATGGTTTGCATCTGCTCCATCATGGACGCGTGCATTTCGGCCATCGAACTCGGTCCGTCAGGGATTTCCTTCAGCAGAGTCAGTTGCTCATCAGTCAACACCTTATGCGCGGCAGTCCGGGCATTGTGGGCAATTTTCTGCAAAGTCGCTCGTTGCTTTTGACTTAATTCAAGTTTGTCGGCCAATCCCAGTATGGCCGCCGGATCGCCTTGATCGATGGTAGTGTGCATCATCATTTTTCCCCGTGCCATCATTGAGGGATTCATCCCCATTTTTTCCATCATGGCGGTCATGTCCATTCCGCCCATTCGGGGATCGGCCGCTTGTGTCGGATCCGTCGAAGGCGAAGGGACTCCCATCATCATACCCTTGGCTGCTTTTTGATCATGCGATGAGGATGAGTGTTCGGTATGAACCGGCGCAGCGGCATACATGGTGAATCCTGATAAAAGGAGTCCGATAGTTCCGAAACGGTAGAGTGATGGTGTTTTCATAATTTTAATAATTGAGTTTTGGTGAGTGATTGAGACGAAGTGATCGTCCGGGCGGATATTGGGATATTTACCGTTTGAACGAAAAGCGGCGCAGACGATTGGCGTTGCCGACCACGGAGAGTGAACTGAATGCCATCGCAGCACCGGCGATCATGGGACTGAGCAAAATTCCAAAGAAGGGGTAGAGAATTCCGGCGGCGATAGGCACTCCAGCGGCATTGTAGATGAAGGCAAAAAATAGGTTCTGACGGATGTTACGCATAACCGCCCGACTAAGCCTAAGTGCGCCCACAATTCCGCGCAGATCGCCTTTCACCAAGGTGATGCCGGCACTTTGGATCGCGACATCGGTGCCCGTGCCCATCGCGATGCCGACATCGGCGGCGGCCAAGGCGGGCGCGTCGTTGATGCCGTCGCCCGCCATCGCGACGCAATGACCTTGGGCTTTCAGTTCGTTAACAATACGCTGTTTGTCCTCCGGGGACACCTCGGCATGGACTTCATCGATGCCAAGCTCGCGGGCCACGGCCTGAGCCGTGCGCGTGTTGTCTCCCGTGCACATGACTACCTTGACCCCGAGTTCGTGCAACGCACGGATCGCTTCCGCGGAAGTTTGTTTGATCGGATCGGCGATCGCCAGAAATCCGAGGAGTTCTTTATCCCGTGAGGCCCATATAACGGTTCTGGCTTCTTCCTGTAATTTCTCGGCAATTTCTCCGAGCCCGCCATCGACCTTAATCCCGAACTCTTCGATGAACGCGCGTTTACCAACCCGAATTAGCGCCCCTTCAACATGAGCGCGCACCCCTCCGCCGATTGAGCCTCGACCGCCGCCACGAGCCGAAGCAGATCGTCCTTTTTAATTGTTCCGGCCGGGCGAGTTTCCACCACGCGCGGTTTGCCCTCCGTGAGGGTGCCGGTTTTGTCGGTTATCAGGTGGGTGACCTTTTCGGCGCGTTCGATGGATTCGGCGTTTTTGACCAAGATGCCGTTTTGAGCTCCCTTGCCGACGCCGACCATGATGGACATGGGAGTGGCCAGACCCAGGGCGCAAGGGCACGCAATGATCAGGACTGAGACCGCGTTTACGATGGCGAAAGCCAGAGCGGGAGCTGGCCCCCAAATCGCCCAGGTGATGAATGAAATCAACGCGACCAATACGACGAGGGGGACGAAGTAGCCGGACACTTGATCGGCCAGTTTTTGGATGGGAGCGCGACTCCGTTGTGCCTCGCCGACCATTCGCACAATCTGCGACAGCATGGTCTCTTCCCCAATCGCCTCGGCCTGCATCACAAAGCTACCGGTTTGATTGACAGTGGCCCCAATCACGTGATCACCCGTCGTTTTTTCCACGGGTATCGGTTCGCCCGTAATCATGGATTCATCGAGCGTGCTCCTGCCCTCAACGATTGATCCATCAATGGGCACTTTCTCGCCGGGCCGGACGCGCAATCGGTCACCATGACCGAGATCATCGACGGAGACCTCCTCCTCGTTTCCGTCGGCGTCAAGTCGGTGAGCGGTCTTGGCCGCGAGATCCAGCAGGCTCCTGATGGCTTTCCCTGTCTGCCGGCGCGCACGTGCCTCAAGCCACTGGCCCAGCAAGATCAGGGATGTAATCACCGCTCCGGCCTCAAAGTAGAGTTCGACTTCTTCGCCGTGCCGGAACGAAGCCGGAAACAGCGACGGAAATAGAACCGCAACTACACTGTATACATAGGCGGCCCCGACTCCGAGCATGATCAACGTGAACATGTTGAGACTGCGGTTGACGATGGAACGCCATCCTCGGGTAAAAAACATTCCGCCTGCCCACAAGATCACCGGGGTCGCGATGATCAATTCGATCCAGCCCTGCAATCGAGGCGCCAAAATGCGATCAAACGATAGCCCTGGAATCATGCTGTCGAAAGCGAGAAAGAGAATCGGAAGGGTCAGTATCCCGGCAACCAGGGTCTTTCGACCCAGCTTGCTGATTTCCCTGCCCTCGTCATCCTCGTCTCCTCCTCCGTCCCTGGGTTCCAGATCCATCCCGCATTTAGGACATGCGCCTGGACCATCCTGCTGCACTTCCGGGTGCATCGGGCAAGTCCAGATCTGGCTCTTTCCCACCGCGTTAAAGGCTGGGTTGATTTTCATACGCATGCCACACTTTGGGCAATCGCCTGGTTCTGATGACTCCACCCCCTCGCACATCGGGCAAAAATATTTGGCACTGCGAGAAGGTTTGACTGAAGTCGTGCTGGGGTCGTGATCCTCAGTGTAATCGACGTGATTCTGCAACGTGTTGTCTTGGCCGGAGGACTCGTTTCCGCCGGAGGAGTGCTGGTCGTGGGAATGCCGATGGCTCATTGGGAAAAAGGTTGCTTGCCCGAAGTTGAATGGACGTGGGGTGATGAGTCTTGGTCGAATGTCGGCAGCAATCGGGAATCGACTGAACAACACTTCCCCAAGGTGACGACTGAGATGAGTCCGTTGCGAAAGCGTTCGAGCGTGGACCGGTCGCAGTGATGAAAGGGCATATGCGCAGGTGCCAACGCGACCGGTAAGTGAGGGGCGGCCTGCGCCCAAGTCGACCGGGCTGCGTTCGGTTCAGCAGGTATTTGCACGAACGTGTAACAAACAATCCCTTCGGGTTTGACCACCCGGAGGAACTCCCGCACCGCGATTTGGGGGTCCGACAAAGTTTCCAATACCCAAATTGCCATCACCGCGTCAAAAGTATCATCGGGGAACGGTAATGCCCGAATATCACCTTGGACAAATGGCACCTCGGCGGGTCGAAATCTCCGTCGGGCGTAGTCGAGCATGCGAACGGACTTGTCGATTCCGACTAGCTCGGCCGGGTTGATATGTTGCCTATATTCATTAATTTGGCGTCCCGTGCCGCAACCTGCGTCGAGCACCTTGGCGTCGGCGGGCAACTGCTCGGCCAGGCGCTGAAAGAGTGCATCGAGGGCGGGACGCGCAAAGGTTCGATCCCAATGATCAGCGAAGCGATCATACCCTGAGGCAATTGTATCGTAGATGGCGTCCGCTTCCTCGTGACGAAATTGTGCCATAATGTTGAGAAAGGCTAAAAGAGCTTTGTCGGGCGAAGCGGTCGAATTCATGCAATCGAGATCGTGGGTTCCAGGTAAACATCCTGAATGGTGTTGATCAGATCGACGCCTTCGGACGTGGGTCGCTGAAACGCCTTGCGTCCGCAAATGAGGCCCATGCCGCCGGCTCGTTTATTGATGATCGCAGTGCGGATCGCGGCGGAGAAATCATTGCCGCCCGAAGCCCCACCTGAATTGATGAGACCGGCGCGTCCCGCGTAACCATTCAGAATTTGATAGCGTGTGAGATCAATGGGATGATCAGTGGAGAGGTCAGTGTAGACCCGGGCATCGGTCTTCCCGAAGTTGGCAATCGCCCGATACCCGCCGTTGTGAGTGGGCAGCTTTTGCTTGATGATATCAGCCTGAATAGTGGCACCGAGATGGTTAGCCTGCCCGGTAAGATCGGCAGCGGTGTGGTGATCGCCTCCCTCAGTTTTGAAGGCAGGATTACGCAGGTAGCACCAGAGAATCGTGGCCATGCCCAGCGCGTGGGCTTGCTCGAAGGCACGGCTGGTTTCCACGATCTGTCGGTGAGACTCGGGCGAGCCGAAATAGATGGTGGCACCAACCGCTGCAGCCCCCATATCGGCGGCTTGGCGCACGGAGGCGAAATAGATCTGATCGTGAGTGTTGGGGAAGCTAAGCAGCTCGTTGTGGTTGAGTTTGACGATGAAAGGAATTCGGTGGGCGTAGCGCCGGGCCACCATGCCCAGACTTCCCACCGTCGACGCCACGCCGTTGCATCCCGCATCGATCGCCAGATTGACGATGCGGTCGGGATCGAAATATGCGGCATTTGTCGCGAAGCTTGCCCCTGCTGAATGCTCCACGCCTTGATCGACGGGAAGGATCGACAGGTAGCCGGAATCTCCAAGGCGCCCACTCGAAAACATTCGTTGCAGACTTCCCAGCACGCGTGCTGATCGATCTGTCGGTATCCACACCCGATCAACAAAATCGGAGCCCGGGAGCTGGAGGGACGATGCCGGGATCTTGCCGCAGCGGTGCCCTAGTAGGGCCTCAGTATCTTCGTTGATAAATTGCTCGATTCGGGAGTTCATGTCAGAAGGCTCATGGAAGTTGGTTCAGGATGAGTTGCATCTTTCCATGGAACGCAGTGAAAGCCGTGAGCCCTCAAGATAATCGATATTTTTTAGATTTTCACCCTCCGTGCCGGGCTTTGCGGATGGGTCGCATGCCCTGAGGCGTGAGATCATGCCGCCCGCCGGCGGATAGAGAGGTGGGCAATCGCTTCGCGCACGTCCAGTTCCCGGGTGGAATTACCGGTGCGAACGAAATATCGATTCGTGTTCCCGTCCCGGCAGTAGACCGGCTGCTCGCCTGCTTCGACTTCGATGAGTGCGACCGATCGTTGCTCCACCGACACGAGATGACTGTGAATCCGGGTGCAATGACGCGTCCCCAGTCGCCCGTTGACGATCGAGTTTAGACAGCGTTCGAAACCATCCCAATTGGGCCGGCTGAACGTGCGATAGTCCGCCTCGATACCGAGAGGGTTCCCGTCGTCGTCAACCCCGATCAGCAACGTGCCGCCGCGGTGATTCATCAGCCCACAAATGGACTTCGCGATCACCGCTTCCAATGCCTTGTTCGGACGATCCTGTTTCCAGTCCCACCGCAGGGAAGACTTAAACTCCAAGGTCTCACTCTCGCCTTCAGCGATGAGCGTGCGCAGAGCGGAAGCCGACCAATCGATTCGGCGTTGAGGTCTAACGGAACGGCGCGATCGTGTGCGCAATTCGGCCACCGCCAATCCGGATACACCACCGATCAAGGCCATCCATAAAATCATTCCCATCATTTCGGGCCGTATCACCTGCCGCAACGTCCGAAGAACAAACTGCAACGCTCCTTCTTCCGTCCCAACCACGCCGGAACGCCACAAATGGAGCCCCTCCAGAGCCGGATGGACGACCAGCACCAAGACCGCAGCGCCCAAGAGGATGGCTGTGATCCTAGCACTTACCTGCTGCCGCCTCATCGATAGGGGGTTCATTACAGATAAGGGCAATGCAGCCCGAAGCTTTCATACAGGGGATGAGGCAACGGGAGTGCGATCAAGAGCAAAAGCACCATCGCTCCATAACCCAGCAGCCGGCGTGACAGCGACAGCGGCACGACGTCGTTCCGGGGTGGAACGCCTGTGCGTCCAGCTAGGAAAAACACCAAGATTGCGAAGAAAAGAAGTCCGGGCCAGACGAACAGCGCCAGCAAGAACACCGCGCCCATCGCGAACCGCGACAGCGTCCGCGCACCACGACCACCGAACAGGGCATGGGCGATATGCCCGCCGTCGAGCTGACCAATGGGCAGCAAGTTGAGTGCGGTCACGAACAGTCCGAGCCAGCCGGCGAAAGCGAGAGGATGCAGGCGCACTACGTGGGTCGCGGCCAGTTCGCTCCCAAGGGCGAGTTTTGCCAACGTGGCCAGCAGGATCGATGAACCGAGGCTGGTGCCACCGCCCATCGATGCCTCTATCGGAATGTATTGGGACAGAGGTAACCCAATCAACAAGGCGGGCACCGCGATGACCAAGCCGGCCAGTGGGCCAGCCAAAGCCACATCGAAAAGCGCCTTTCTGGTTCCCGGGATCGAACGCATCGAAATGAAGGCACCGAAAGTTCCGAGCCCGAAAGGAACCGGGATGAAATACGGCGGCGAAACATCAATGCGATAGTGCCGAGCTGTGAGGTAGTGCCCCATTTCATGGGCCCCCAGAATAAGGAGAAGACCGAGTGAGTAAGGTATACCCGCCGGGAAGCGGCCGGGCTCCCGCAGAAGATCGATGCCCTGATGCGCGGCTCCCACCCACGTCGTGGTCAAGAATGTAGCTACGAGCAGCAACACGGGCCGGACATAAGAGGTTTTCGGGGCCGGATCGACGGCGATCCGAGCCGACCCCGGAGCGTGAACGACCAAGCGCGATTCCTGATCGTCGATCCGCTCAAGATAGTAGTTCCGACGTTGTTCAGCACAGAGGTTTTCCAACCGATTGACCGCCTCCTCCGGATCAATTTTCAGCGAACCTTCATAGATTAACATTCCATTCTTTCCGCGCTTCGATCCCGTGATATCCAACACGTTGCTGACTAGCGTGTCCAACAGGGCTTGGTCGTATGCGTCGACCCTGGGCGGTTCTACCTTCTTGTCACCTCCCTCCCCTTTATCCATCGCGTGCATAACAAGGAGAAAAATACCAGTCAGTAGGAACAGCCAAAACATCGTATCGCTGTGGGCACTTGGGAACAACATGAGCAGCAGTAATCCCAATGCGAAACCCAGTAACAGACTGGACGCTTTCATCAGTTGCCTTTCTTCGAGGATCCGGCGGCAAGGTTGTAGACCACAGCGACGAGTGCGCCAAAGAGCCAGCTTAGGATGAAGGTGTTGATGAGACCGGTCACCGTGGTCCACAGCCCGACCTTGTCCCGCATGATCGGAGCCAGGTCCACGCCATGGAACAGTCCGTTGAAAAATCCGACCAATGCCGCCGGTCCGGCGAGAGCCATGACCAATACACAGCCCAAGTAAAACACACCGGCCGAGACCGCGAAAGCGAGGCCCAAACGTTTCGGATGTAAAGTCATAACGGGTTTTCTTTCGAGGTTGAAGGTTTGTTGTTGGAGGGCTTCCGGTCGTCTGCGCGGGGAGGCTCCGCATCGTCGCCGTCATCCCCGTGATCGTGGCCGCCCATCATCAAGAGGTGGCAGCCAAACATTAATACGATGGCGATGGTGAATGTTGTTCCGGAACTGAGGCCGAGAGCTGGCAACAGAAACAGGAGGAGGATCGGCAGCAAGCAGCCGAGGATGTGACGGAAGCCGTGATTCATGATGTTGATGGGGTTGAGGAAAATCGGATCGCCACGACGTTGCGTTGGAGGGTGTATTCTTCCGGGAATTGCGGAGCCACCTCGCACTCCTCCTTGATGGCGAGCAGGTAGCTGGCGAAGGCCAGGAAGGACCAAAGGACCACCGTAACAACGGTTGGCCATTGAACGAGCAGTCCCAACGAAACAACGGACAACCCTACGGATCGGAGATGACGCACGTGGGTGCAGATGCTCCGGGTTTCGAGAAGTCGGCCATCATTGCCGGGAATGAATGACCATCTCTGGTAGATCAGCCCGAAGCCGAGGATGCCCTGGGAGTAAATATTTTGGCCGTACATGGTTCTTATCCTGACGTTTAGCGTTTGTTCGGGTCGCCGGTCGTCTCCGGCGACCGCAAGTTGTCGGTCTTCGGCGTGATTTCTCGCAGGTAGCGAAGGTAATCCGAATCAGTGCCGAGCAGGACGACGGAACGCTCCCCAAGCGAGTGGCTGTAACTTTCGAGGGTGCGGAAGAATGCGTAGAACTCCGGGTCCGCGCCGTAGGCCCGGTTGTAGATGCCGGTGGCATTCGCATCAGCATCGCCCTTTATCACCTCCGCCGCACGCTTGGCTTCCGAAGAAATTTCGGAAAGCTGTCGCTGCGTTTCACCATCAATTTCAGCCGCACGCCCCTTCCCTTCGGAACGAAATTGTTCGGCGATGCGCTGCCGTTCCGCGATCATGCGTTCGAACACCCGCTGTTCAACCGCTTCGACGTAGTCGACCCGTTTGATGCGGATGTCGACCAGCTCGATTCCATATTCAGGCATTTGGGAGCTGGCCTGCTCGAGAATGGCACGAACCAGTTCCTCCCGTCCTTTCTGGACACGCTGACTTAGGATTTTTGCGTCCCCTTCACCCAAAGCTTGGGCTCTGGCCAGATCTTCTGCGGAAACCTCCCAGTCCTTGGAACGCACAATTTCTACCAAATCGCTCGCAGCGATGTAATCTCGCACCACGGAATCGAGAATGTCATTCAAACGCAGGGTCGCACCAGTTTCGTTGCGGACACGTTGAAGGAACTGCAAGGGGTCCACAATCCGCCAGCGGGCGGTGGTATCGACTGAAATGAATTGTTCACCGCGAGTGGGAATCTGATTAGGATCTCCATCCCATTCGATTAATCGCTTATCGAACCGCCGAACCTCTTGAATGAACGGTGTTTTGAAGTGCAGTCCCGGCTCAGTAACCGGCCCTCCGACTGGAGCTCCAAACTGGACGATGACTGCCTGCTCCGCTTCGTCGAGCGTGTAAACCGACGCGAATAGCACGACTAAAGCAACTGCCCCAATAATCAGGCCCAAGATGGCCACTAGGTTAATGCGGGTCATTTCACACCTCCTTCACTGAGAACGGAAGCGATCGGCGAATCACTCAAATTAAGGAGAGGAAGCGGGGATGTGATTCCAGCTTCGTCAATCACGTAAAACCGCCCGATCCGGGGAAACACATCGTCAATCATCTCCAGAAAAAGGCGGCGTCGCGTGACCGCTGGAACCTTCTTGTATTCGGCCAGGATCGCCTCAAAGCGGGCAGCCTCGCCCAGGGCTCGGTTAACGCGTTCGAGGGCATAACCCTGTGCCTCGGCTATGGTTCGCTTCGCATCCCCTTCGGCGAGCGGAATCACTTGATTGCGACGCTTCTCCGCTTCGTTGATCAATCGCTCCCGCTCCTGCTCGGCTTGATTCACTTCATTAAAGGCAGGCTTGACCTTCTCCGGCGGCGTCACGTCCTGCAATTCGATGGAGCTGATTTGGACACCAATATCAAAGAGGCTTAGAATCTCCTGCAACTCATCCCGGGCGGCCGCAGCCACTGCCACCCGCTTTTCCGTGAGAACGTCACTTCCCAAACTATTGCCAACGACTCGGCGCATGACTGCCTCCGAGGTATCTCGCAGGGTTTGAATCGGATCACGGGCCCGATGAAGGTATTTGTCAGGATCACTGATTCGGAACTGAACCACCCATTCCACATCAATCACCTTGAGGTCGCCCGTCAGCATGAGGGACTCCTCCTGATGGGTCGAATTTTTGGTGTATTCAGTTCGAACCTCAATTCCGTGAGTGCGAAAACCGAACTCCTCTTTTAGCACCCGCGCCGTGGGCACGGCGCTAACCCGATCAATGCCAAAGGGAAGTTTGAAATGCAGACCGGGCTCGACGATTGCGACAACCTTGCCGAATCGTTTCAATACTCCCTCCTCTTCGGGTTGCACCGTGTAGTAGCTGGAAACAGCACCTATCACGACAAATGCAATTATCAACATTATCGCGAATGGTCTGCGGCGTTGTTTCCATTCTCGGTTGAGGTCTTTAAAATCAATAAGTGAATCTTCGGCTGGCATAGTTGCTTGGGGTTATTTGGTTAGAGTGTCGACTGGGGGTTGTTTCAAATGGGCGACGAACCGACGTTAGGGTCCGAGCGTCTCGCGCATTTCGCCACACGCAGGCATGGCTACTCCCATGTAGGGATTCTGGACCTGCTTGGATTCGTTCAGCCAGAAGGCCCCCTTCCCTTCGAGGGCCATGGGGCAAAAAAAGACGTTGGAGAGCTTGGCCCCCAGGCTAAAGCTCTTGACCGTGCAATAGACGATCTCGCTCAGATGCGCAAAATAAGACCTCTTCAAGGCGATGGAATCCTCGTGTTGAAATTGTCGCAGCACCTTTTCATACAGTTCCGCGTGCTGCCGCCAAACTCGGGCCCCATCGCTGCGCATCGAATCGGTGGAAACCTGGCGCAGCGCCTCTTGCATGGCAACTGCCGCACGGTCCGCCTTCGCTGAGTTGTCCTCGACCAACGCCGCGGAGAGATCACGATACTCGTCGAGAGCCCGGGTGATGGAATGACGCAATTGAAGCGTTGTGCGATAGGGGGAATCCGGGATTTCGATCCCGCGATGCCTGACGTCGTCCTGAAGCGAACGGTGGCCGGCGTGAGGTGTTGCGGGTGTGCTCGCATCCGCCGGCGAACGGTGGCCGGCGTGATGTGTTGCGTGTGTGCTCCCGTTCACTAACTGGGCCTGGACGGATGCACTTC
>CAXBOL010000059.1:0-11921 GCA_963977295.1 uncultured Opitutaceae bacterium | reverse complement strand
ACAGGTCGATTACAGCGCAGCAACTCCGGACTGCAATTTAGCCGAAACGAGGCCCCTACTGCGGACGGCCCAGCGGTCCGTCTCTACCTCCCAATCTGGCAAGACACCCAGAGCGCACGAGTAGGGACAGGTCGATTACAGCGCAGCAACTCCGGACTGCAATTTAGCCGAAACGAGGCCCACTGCGGACGGCCCAGCGGTCCGTCCCTACCTCCCAATCTGGCAAGATGCCGAGCGACCATGACACCGCTGCTCCAGAGGTATCACCATTCCGGTCCCAATCACCCCGAATAAAACCGGGAGGGGGGGAAGGGCCTGACCTGTCGACCTGCCCCGATCAGGGATCGAGGTCGTAAGCCTCGACCAAGACGACGCCGGACTCACCATCGGCACCTTCGACTTTTACGGTGTAGCCTCCTGGAGGAAGGCGCACGACGACCGCCGCATCTTTTGAATTGGTATCGGCAAAACCGAACGCGCCGACGGTGTCGAAGGCCGATTGGAGTGCACTCGAACCGCTCCAATTGTCATTCTGCGAGATCTCAAAACTTTGGCCCAACGGCACGATCGAGAGCCGGGGATCCACCATCGTGCCCACCACGCCGAAACTCGCCAAAGACGGGCCGACTACCCGCACCAGCATGGTCTTGGCGCCCGTGCCACCGATCACAAATCCTGGCACCAATGCCTCCGAACCAGGACCCGATTTGCCGAGAGCAGAGACGTTGACCAATTTCGCCCCGGCTCCGATGGCTTGCGGATCATAAACTTCGGCCAGGGCCACCCCTGCAGCGGTCGAAGAGGTGGAACTGATCCGCACCGTGTAGCCTCGATTGGCTTGGGCATTGGGTAACGGCAGTTCCGTCAACACGGCGGCATCGAGGGAGGCCGGGGTAAGAGGAAATGCTCCTAGAGTCGCACTGGCAGCGATCAAGGCTGCAGCGTTGGAGGCGTCCCCCCAGTTGTTGTTGGAAACTACCGGGATGGAGGCGCCCTGCGCAATGATCGCCATCGTGGGATCGAGCAACGCGTCGGTCACACCAAAATCCAACAGTCGGGGGCCGACACTCCGCACCACCAATGCCTTGTTGCCATCGCCCTTGAGCACGAAGCCCGGCGTTAGGTTTCCACCGGCGGGAATACTGCCTCGAGTCGAAAGATTAACCAACTGACTCGTGCCCTCGCTCAAGGTCACAATCGCGGTTGCCGAATCCACGGTTTGCCCCTCAGCAGTGGCTCGAACAAAGTAAAATCCCATGTCTTCCGCCTGCACGTTGGCGAGAGTCAACGTCGCACTCGTCGCTCCGACAATGGCTTGGGGACCACCGGAGCGTTGCCGATACCACTGATAGGAGGGCGTGGCACCTTCTACGACGACCGACAAAGCCGCACTACTGCCCGCCGACACACCGCGACTCATGGGTTGTTGGGTGAAAAAAGGCCCTTGGACGGTAACGTTAAACTGCTGCGACACGGCGGCCGTCGTGGCATCCGTCGCGGTCACCGTAATCGTGGCGGTGCCCCCGGCGACGCCAGTTAGTCGCAAAGCGCCGTTCACCACACTCGCCGTGACCTTGGCGGGGTTGGAGCTGCTGGCCGAAAACGTCAGCGCGCCGGGGGCCGAAGCCGTCGGATAGACGGCGATCGGGTAGACCTTGTTGATGGTGACAAAATTGGCCGTGGTGATCGTGCCGTTCGAATAGAACCGAAGCGGGATTTCGGAAAACACTCCGCCGTCGACATTGAACCGAGTGATGGCAGCCATGCGATCCACGGTCGTCATTCCTCCGCTGATGACCCGAGCGAAGACGGTGTAACCACCGCCGTTGGAAGTATCCAGGACAGTGGAATTGTCGCTGGTGTTGAAATACCACTGTGAACTCGCGCTATTGAGCTCGGAAGTGCGAGCGGCCGCGAGAGTGCCTCGGGCATTGGGCAAATTGTATTCCAGATTCACTGAGCCTCGCGTGGCGATGGCGACCGGCGGAATGACCGATTTATAGAGTCCACCTTGCACGA
Source organism: uncultured Opitutaceae bacterium (assembly GCA_963977295.1). Classification (GTDB taxonomy): domain Bacteria; phylum Verrucomicrobiota; class Verrucomicrobiia; order Opitutales; family Opitutaceae; genus Actomonas. Next base: position 9,902 of record CAXBOL010000059.1, on the reverse strand, counting down.
TTGCCGGAGTTCCCTGAACCGACAAATCCGCCACGCGGTGGATGAACGTGTTGTCATAGTCTCCTGCCCCAGCGTAAGCTAAGAAATTGGTCACGTGATTAGGTGCAGCTGTCGGCAACATCTCCACGTCGAAGTTACCAAAGACGGTCTCCCAACGCACCAGTTGGCCCGTGACTCCATCGAAGCCAAAATTACCGGTGAGATCGACGGTGATGGACTGACCCGCCGCCACCGTTTTAGCCGTGATGGCCCCGGTGGTGATCGGGGCCAGGGTTTGGCCGGAAAGGGAAACGGCGCAGAGGCAGCCGAGAGAGACAAGGAGACGAATTGGGCGAATCATGAATGGGGGAATGAGACGGTGACCACTCCCCCGGGTTCCGCCAAGCGGCTTATTTCACGAATTTAATGAAACCGGTTCGAATCAAGGCGCGGCGTAAACTTCGATCAACGTATCGCCGACGGCGGTGCCTTTTCGCTCCACCTGCACCGTATAGTTGCCAGCGGGAAGCGTCACCAAGACGGCCGCGTCCTTACTGCCTTCAACCAACGGGAATGCCCCGACCGAAGCCGCCGCCGTCATGATCTGGACGGAGTTGCCTTCGGTCTGCCAGTCGTCGTTTGTCAGCACGACGCCCAAGGTTTCACCGGCCGGGCCGACCAATCGATTCAAGGTCAACTTGGGATCTTCGAGTTCGGCTCCCCCGAGAAACTGATTAAGGGTTTGCCCCACTGCTCGAATCAACATGCGTTGCGGCACGTTGCCACTGACGGAGAACCCGGCGGTGAGCGTAGGATTGCTGTCATCCAAGCGCTTGCGCGCCGAAAGATTCACCAACTGTCCACTGCCCGAACCAGCCGCGTAGGCCTCCACAATGGCGGTGCCACTGGACGAATCACCGCTGCTGATGACAGCCGTGTAAGGGCCCGCGCTCAAGGTCTGGAGCACCGCAGCATCTTCGGGAGAACTCAAGGGAAACGCGCCCACCGTCTGTGCCATTGAAGCGATTGTCGGGTTGTTGTTCCAACCCGTATTGGTCTCGATGACACCTGCTCCCGCCCCGGTGGAATTGAGTTGCAGCACCGGTTGAGGCAGGACCCCCGTCCCACCAAACGAGGCCAAAGAGGGACCCGCGCCGCGGATGAGCATCTGACGCCCGCCGCCATCGATCACGAAGCCGACCGTGAGCGAAGCGCCGGGACCGACTGAAGTGTTCACCGATTCGTTTACAATCGCCCCGGATTGAGGTGTCGCCACAAGGAGGTAAGCATCACGACTGACCATCGTCCCCGACGAATCGGAAACTCGTAGGTTGTAGCGGCCTGAATTAGCGGCCGAAACCGAATTGAGGGTGAGGCTGTTGGAGGTCGCCCCAGAGATCGCAGTGCCATTCTTAGTCCATTGCAGGCTCGCCGATCCGGTCGTGACGGCACTCACCGAGAAAGTCACACTGCCCCCCGGAGCCACCGTTCGACTCACGGGATGACTGACAATGCTAGAGCCGGCTTGAGCGGCGGTGACGGTAAGAGTCGCCGAGGCACTCGTGACACTGCCGATCGCGTTGGTCACCACCACAGAATACGCCCCATCATCGCCGCTGGACACGCCCCCAATCGAAAACGAAGCGCTGGTCGCCCCCGAAATGGCGCTGCCATTTTTTCGCCATTGAAACGTCGGCGCGGGGTTACCCGAGGCGGTGACCGAGAAGGTCACGTTTTGTCCAGCCCCCGCCGACTGGGACTGAGGTTGGGCCGTGATCGTCGGAGCGACCTCTGCCGCCGTGACGGTGAGAGCCGCAGTTGAACTCGTTTGACTACCCGATGCATTGGTCACCACCACGGAATAGTTTCCGGCATCTCCCGAGGTTGCATTGCTCACCGTAAAGGTCGCGGAAGTGGCACCAGAGATATTGACCCCATTTTTCCTCCATTGGTAAGTGGGCGCCGGATCCCCCGAAGCCGCAACGGTGAAGGACGCATTGTTTCCCGCCGAAATTGACAGGCCTTGCGGCTGAGTCGTAATCGCGGGCGCCACGCCTGCGGCGGCGGCAATTTGGATCGTGTAAGTAAACGTCGGTTTGCCGCCATCTCCGGTGCGATTTAGGCCTTTCCACGCGGTCACGCTCAGCGGAAAAGACCCCGACTGGGTGGGGGTTCCAGTGATCGTGACCACACTGGCATTGATCGTATCCCCCACTATCCCCGGAATTGAAAGTCCGGCGGGTAAGGTGCCGGTGATGCGGTAAGATCCCGCCGCATGAGGAGCACCCACCACCGCAAACCCACCCGAAAAAGACTGACCAACGGTGCCTTGCACCGGGTTGCCGCCGGTGCCGGCATTCAGAGTCGTGGCCCCCGCGAGGGTGTGGACCGTGCCCATCGCAGCCGCGCTGGCCAGGACACCTTTCAAGACCGTGCCCGCGGTCGCTTGCAGGGTAAACTCACTCGCGATCACCGTTCGCAAGATCGGAGTCCGTTGTAACAAAAACATCAAGGCCATGGCCGGAAGATGCAACCAACGAAAACGCAGGTAGACGTGAGATAACGTAGTCATAAATCTTTCAAAAAATTTCTGCTCAACGCAGGTTAATTACAGCCACAGCCCGAACCCCCGACCCCACGACCGCCGGCCGAGGACTCCCGGGAAAAGTAGATGTGCTCGGACATCGCGTCGTGTAGAGGATCTCGATCCGCACGCATGGTGTAGTCCGCCATGACTCCGCGTTCCCACGGCTGCACGGTTTGGCAGCCCGAAAAAAGACCACCGACCACAACGGCCATCAGGCCAAAAAGAGTTCTACGTTTCATGATGATTTCTCCTGCAGCAGGGCTTCAATTTCGGTGCGCAACTCGACCACGGACTTATCGCCGTGGAACCCCAGATGCACCGATCGGAGTTTGCCGTCGCGTCCGAATAAAAAACTCGTGGGCATCGCCGGTGGACTGAGTTCGGCCACCAGTTTTTGCTTTCCATCACGCACCGTTGCGAAGGTGGGTTTCATCCGGTCCAGGAACGATTCGTAGGCTTTGGCTTTTTGATCCACACTGACCGCCAGAATTACCAATCCGTCGGTGCTTTTGTCGCCTTGAAGTTCGTCAAACGCGGGAAACGAAGCTTTGCACGGGGCACACCAGGATGCCCAAACGTCGATCAAGACGACTTTGCCAGCGAGTTCAGGCACCGTCCCTTCGAGTCCAAACTCCTTTAAATCAGGCAGCGGATCACCGGGCGACAGAGCCGCCATGGCCATTGATGAACACACTCCCGCCAGCGCCAGCACGCTAAAACCGCGTCGAATATTAAGTAACCACATATTGAAAAAATCCTCGAGTTTGATGTTTGGCCCGGGTCGAAACCATGCAGGCCTCGGCTCCCATGGTTTCCTGAATTAAATCGAGCCCGGCCTCGGGCCCTAAAACAAAGGCCGTGGTGGCCAACATCCCGGCTTGCAGGCAAGTTGGAGCCACCACCGTGACTTGACGCAGTCCATGAGTGGCAGGACGACCGTCGCGCGGGTCGATGATGTGACCATAACGCTGTCCATCGATGGTGAACCCCCGCTGATAATCGCCGGAACTTGCCACCGCGCAGTTGAGCGCCGCGATACTCCCCCACATGGCTCCCGGTTTCAGCGGATCTTCAAGACCCACATGCCACGCGGGGCGGCCCGGCGGATTCCCCACCGCTTTGATGTCGTGACCAAAATCAACCAACACATGATCCAATCCAAAGTCCGCCGCCATCCCCGCCACATGGTCCACCGCAAATTCTTTACCCCAACCGCCAAAATCCAACGACATGCCAGACTGCGGGAGTCGGATCCAACCCGGTTTGCGTTCGACTAGATTCCAGCCGACCAGCTGCCGTGCCTGCTGCACTTCCGTCTCCGAAGGCAGTCGGGGGTTAGCGTGGTGATAATCCCAGAGCTTAGCCAAAGGACCCGCCGTCACATCGACGATGCCCTGGGTCATGAAATGCACCATGCCGCACATATCCAACATGCGATCCATCTCGGCATCGACTTCGACCCATTTTCCGGCGGCAAGGTTGATTTGCCCCACCAAACTATCATCGCGGAACCGCGTGTAGCGGGCCTCGAAATTTTGCACCCACTTTAACGCCGCGCGTTCATAGCCATTCGCTTGCCCGGTGTCAGTCGCGGCAAACTGAATTGAGCACGGTGTGCCCATGGCCCGGAAGTCAAACTTCCGCAAAAGCACTCCGGTATCGGAGGCTCCCGCGCCGCGCGTCGAGTGGGACGCGTTGGTCTGTCGTTGGATCAACGCCATAACCGAAACCCTATCGTGAACACATTGGCGTCGGCGTAAGCACTGGCCGAAGTCACCCCATCGCGGCCTTGCATGATATAGCGTTCCACGGTCGCATCGAGGGAACACCAGTCGTTAATCTCCCACACGGCTTTTACGCCGAGCATCCAAGTTCGCATCTCTGAAAGCCGATAATCTGAGGAGTAATAAGGGGCCGATCCCGTGGCCACATTCCCCGGTGTGATCGCCGTCCCGCCAAAATCGGGTCGGTAAAAATCGGCCGCCGTTTGTTGGTAGAAACGCACTGACGGTCTCACCACCAAACGCTCGCCAAATCGCTGAAACCACGCCAACTCCACCGTGTGACTCGTGGTGCCAAAAGTATCGTCAAGCAGGCGGTAGGACGCTTCAACCGCGCCATTCACGTTCTCGACCGCATGGTTCATGCTGACAAAGCCGACCCACTTCTCTTTCGTCGAAGGTCGATTTTCAGGGAACGTCAAATCGAGGAAAAAGCCCGGCAACACTTCCGTCCGCTTCTGAACGATCTTATAGGGGTCTGAAATATAACCGTCCGTGTAGCCGTAGCTCAAATTGGCCCTGATCGTCGTCCGCGGACTGAGCAGTTGGGTGATGCCAATGATCAAATCGTCGGCCCGTTTCTGCTCCGGTGCCGGCAGAAACACGGCGGTGATTTGGTCGTCCGCTCGAGCGTAACCCAACTGCAAGGTCGTGTTCTTCTGATTGAAATCGATCAACGCCTTGGCCGACCAGACATCCGAAATGTAGTCGCTTTCCTTACTCTTCGCATAACCGCCGACGAAAGTGAGTCGCTTAAAGGGATGGGAAACTTCCAGTTGCCCGGCCTCGCGACGGTCCGTGAGTTGTGAAAGCGGAACTTGATCGCTGCCGGCGGGAGCAGGTTGTCCGGAAGGCGTGGCACCGGAAATCGTGTCGATCAACCCCATCACCTTTATTTTGGTCTCGGTGGAAAGCACCGTCTCGAGCTGGGCGTAATGCGCGTCCACCCGGATTCGACCGCCATCCTCCTGCCAGCTCTGGAACTTGTAGGTGAGGCTGTCCTCCCCCTTGGCTGATCGCTGCGGAACCAGCAACCAGAGCATCGCCACCAAAAACGTGGTTCGAATTCGCAGCGCGAATTTCGAGGGAGACGGCCAATTTTTGATCATAACGAGACGGAACGTAGAGGAGGTGTAAGTCGCCGCGTCAAAATTGGACGTGGGTTGCTATAAAAGAAAACGATTGGGGATCGTTTGTTCCACCCTATTGCCAACTACTCGCAATTTTTACGAATTTGCCGATCCGTGGCAGAACTACGGTTTTGCGGCGATTTCCACCGATGAAACCAGCAAACTTGCGCTCAATTCGTCCGAATCACTTCGCGCCGACCTCAAAGTAAACTGCTCGATACTGATGTAGGGAGCACGCTGCGACAGCGCTTCGTAAAATTGCAGCAGATTGGCCCAAGTGACTTTATTCAGGGTGAGTCGAACCGAATTGACCGAGAACTGAGCGGTCCGCTGGGTCGGCTGAGCCTCACTGCGGAGGCTGGAGGCAATGTCTGCATCGCGAGCCAACGTGCTGAGCTCCGCGGAAAGCCGCACACTGTTGAAGGTGCGCGAACTGTCGAGGTCCGCAATGGCAGCTCGGGCCCTGCCTTCAATTTCGTCACGCTTGAGCAGCCACTGTGCTTGCACCTTTAGATTGGTCGACGTGAGACGCGACGCTTTCCAGATCGCATCGCCGCGCTCCCACACGTTGGACGCCCAAAGGACGGCGACCGTGACGACAAAGACGAGAAGCAGGGCTTTTTCGCGAGCGATTCTGCCCATGAACCACGCTCTCATAAATTTTCCTCCGGGTTGAAACTTAGATCAAAAGCCTCGGCTCTAAACACCACCAGGAGACGCATGGTCGACTGCGACCCCCGGGAGTCTAGATTCAGCATTTCCACCGACTCGGTGCTCGGGAGATCAGCAAGCGCCGAAATGTAAACATTGATGTCATTGGGGTTGTCGGTGACCGCCTCAATCTCGAGCGAGTAAAGTCCCGTCGCGGCGGTGCGCAGGAACACGATCGATTCGGGCCTCGGGCCATCAACAACCGCAATCATTTCGAACGGTCTCAGCCGTTTCGTTTTCAACTCCTCAATGCGGTTGGCCAGTCGATCGGCGGTTTCGATCTCGTTAACCAGCGGCGTCTGTTGCACGACTTGCTGGGTCTGCTTCTGCTGCCAAACCCCACCGGCAAACACCGCGCCTTCCGATTCCCGCCAGCAGAATCACCACCAACGCGGTAAGCCAAATTCGCCACATCCACGCATCACGAATCCTGGCGCGGCGCCTAGCGACCAATTCCGCCGGGTCGCGCACGTCGAGCATTTGCGCTTCATCGAGACTGAGACGGGCCGTGCGACCATCCCGACTGATGACCAGCTCGTCGTCACCAGGAGACCCTGCCTCAATTTCCAAATTCTCGATATCCACGACGGAGCGAGTATCGCCGCACTGACGGATCAATTCGCTTCGCGCCGCGGTCATCTCAACTTCACTCGAGTCTTCGACTACGGGCACTGAACGCACCACCGTCGGAACCCCCGATTTATCCCCAAAGTAGACGGCAGTAAGTTCCCCATTCCCCCGCAACACCCAAGCAGTGGCCGGTTCCGGGGCTTTTTCCGCCAGCAAAGCTCCGAGCCGAGGTGCAACCCACTCAGCCTCCCCCCAATTATCCAGTTCCTCCGCGGCAAAGCGCCGCCGATAAGCCCCATACACCAGCGCCCGTCCACACCCCGGCTTGGTCCAATATCCCCAGTAGAGTTGCGATAACGGAAACGGCGACATGGCCTCCAAAGCCAATTCGATTTCATTGCGAATCGCGCTCAGGTCCGTTCCTGCGGCAACGGGCACCGAACGCACAAAAAATCGATGCCCCGGCAAGACCACCACATGGCGGCGACGAGCTTTTAGGACGGGTAAACTGAGAGTGGCAGACATTAGTTAAATTCTTCGACCGCCTCCAACTGGGTCATACGGTCAGGGGCATCAATCTCGCGGATTTCCAACAGTGTAAAGGGATACTCTAGATCAATCGGTTCTTCGCCATCGTTATCTTCATTCGCAATTTGTTCAGCAACCGAAGAAACCCGCTTGGTCGGAGCGGATGCTTCGGCCGTTTCCGTAGTCTCGTCCGTCGATGATTGCTTCCGGGGAATCGCGGGCGCTGAGATGAGTTTGGCTCCATTGGGCGGCGCTACCACCACGCTCAGGCGGTAAGAGGCACTGACTTGGCGCACGGTGATATTTATCCGCAATGCTTGGATGTCCGCCCCGAATCCGGGCGCCACCCCTTGTTCGCCCAATACACTCGAAACTTCGTCCGGAGACGTGAAGTAGCCGGAACTCCGCCCACGGTAAATGCCCGCCGAATTCCGGTAATCCGATAACATCGATTGCTGATTCTCGTCGTATTTACCCAATGCCGCCAAGACGGATTCCGGGGCGGAGTTCAGGTTCGGGGCATCATAATCAAACAAAGAAACGGCCTCTTTGAATCGATTGAAATAACTCGTGGGATTCCCCTCCTCGTCGAAGAACACCTCGCGGATATTTTCAATCGCCCGCAATTCGCTGAATGAACGCAGCGGTCGGCCCGGAGGCAAAAATCCGATGGGATCTCGTTCGTAATCTTTGGCCTCGGGTGCATCAAACGACACCGGAACATAATCCTTCTGCGTCCACCCCAACAACGAGTCGGCCCAGAGTTCGGCGTCACTGTCCATCGCGCCCCAAGACACAAAGAGGTCGACCCATGTCTGAAAATCGATCTTGGGAAACGAAAGCTTCCCACTTTCGTCGACCGCAGCCGGTCAGCATCGCGCACGTGCACAATAAGATCGGTGCTAGCGCGTTCGATGAACAATAGTAAAGCCGTCGTCGCAAAAACCAAAGTGACCAGCACCACCACCAAAACCGATGCGCGTCGGCTTCGTCTCCACGGGCTTAATTTTGCCGAGCTCGGTCTCATCAAAATGGGGGAAGCCCTTTTCCAAATATCGGCAGCGAGACGAGGGTCTCCACCGATTGCTCTTTGTAAGTGAAGGTCAGACGCAGACGTGACGGTGTTTCGAGTTCCCGATCATCGCCATGCCGAATCTCACCTTCGGTTTCCCATCGATTAAAATCTAAATCAAAGTAGTCGTAAGACAGCTTGGTGACGAGGGGGGATACCAGCCATTCGCGCGGCGGATCCGTGTCAAAATCCTCCTCGTGGGCCGATTGCCAGTAGAGGATCAATCCCTGTCCTTGCCGAACTTCGAGTGCACACCACACATCCGGTAGCGGTCGCTCAGGCCAATCGAGCACCCGACTGCCTTCTTTGAGGCCGAACGTGACGAGATCCGCTTTGCGTCCAAAATCCACTTCAACTTCTTGCGCCTCCACCGCCCGGGTGCCAACTGACACCGATGGCGGCAGGGCACCATTCCGGAGCTCATTTTCCAAAAACCGGGTGACCGCGCGGACGTGTTGGTCAAACAAACGCCAATCGCGATTTCGTCCCCACAATTCCGACATGGAGAAGATAAAGGTGTTCAGTCCGATCAAGACTCCCGCCACCAGAGCCAAGGCCACCATCAACTCAAGCAGAGTGAACCCTCGCTTCGGGACTCTCGTCTTTGTGCCAGTCCTCATCGGTCCCGATCCTCCAACAATTGAGTGATACGGTCTCGTGATTCTTGTCGCAGTTTTTCGCGATCATCATCTTCCGACCAGGTGGGTCGTAACATCCTAAATCGCTCTACGACCTCTTCACGCTCAGCCGCCGCGCCGGCTTCAATTTGAACCACAAACGTCACTTCAAAAAGATCAGCCACCAGCGTTGGTTCAACCTCCGCTTTCCAGGAGATTTGGCGACCATCGGCGGTCTCGAAATCGCCGCCTTCTTCAACCTTATCGAGATCCGATTGGTAGAAGAGAATCTCCCGTGCGAATCTTACATCCGCATCGACCCGCGTGGAATGCTCAGCCCGCTCATAGCCGTTGAGGACATTGATGTATGCTGAACCCAAGACGATCGCCGCGACGGCAAAAATCGCTAGCGAAGCCAGAACCTCCAAAATCGTGAATCCTCGCCGACGAGTCATATCCTAGGACTGCCTCCCATTGTGTAGAACCTCCGCACAGGTCCAGGGATCGACCTCCAAGACCAAGGGTGATTGAGTCCCGACGAGAATTTGGGCCCGAAAAGGTGTGCAGGTCCCGTCATCAAAAAAACGCACGCGGTCGAGCGGACTTGTTTCAATCAATCGTCCTCCCACCAAAATCGAGCTCTCGCCTTTCCGCATCCCGAGAAACGTGATCTCAATCCGTTCCGGGACGTTGATCGGAAACGATTGGGTCCCGAGATCGGTCGAAGCGACAAACGCCTGTGCTTCGGTATCAAAACTCAATCGAACCTCGCACTGCTCCATGAGCGCATACTTACGCGCCTCCCCCACTGCGCTCCAAAAAATCTCCTCGGGCGATTCCATGCGCTCCGCCAATAAACGAGACGCGCCCACCGAGAGCACGGTGGCCAACATCCCCATCAGCGCGATCACGACAATGATCTCCAGC
>CAXBOL010000058.1:0-11921 GCA_963977295.1 uncultured Opitutaceae bacterium | reverse complement strand
TTTGCCCACTAAATCACACTAAATGACACGAAACCGTCAGCGGGCTGGGATTACAGGAGGGAACGGAGGGAAGGGAGCCCACTTCCCGCATGATATTGGGGATTGGCGGTCTGAGGGGCTTTAGACCCCGAGCAGGCGTTCTTCGGCGACTTCCGAGATCGTCTTTCCCTCCCGTTTTGCTTGTTGGCGCAGGATGAGAATGGTGGACGGTTTTAGGCGTAGGCTGACGGGTTGACGACCGGTGGGTTTGCGACCCGCGCCGGGCCGAATTCCACCGCGCCCGACGGGCTTCAGTTGGCCCCGTTTGATATCAGTCGCGGTCATTTCGGGGTTATCCGAAAAATCGATATCCCGATCTTTGAGGTTAGTCAGTTTTGCCCGTTGTTGGGCGGAGAGTCGTTTGGCTTGTGAGAGGGATTTACGAATTATGGGCATGGTAGAGTTTTCTTTCCCGAAGGCTGGCGGGTCGGGCTGAAAAGAGCCGGATGAATCCAGATCGGTGGGTGTGAGTGACGCAGACAAAGAAAGCGCCATCGATCGCGCCGATGGGGTTCACGCGAATTCCCCCGTAGTCGGCCCGAAGGTCTTTGAAAGTGAAAGGGTGAGGATCAATAAAAACAGCGATGGCCTGATCGAAGGCGATGTCGTGCTTGGCCAGATTATGCGCGGCTTTCCGTTCATCCCATTCGAACTGCACCGGTGAACTGTCGAAAAATTGCTATGAAAGTCAATGGGGGAAATCAAAGCCATGAGATGAGGCCATGAAAAACTCCTCCTGACTTGGACTTGCTAATAAATGACGCGATATCCGCTATCGGTTGGTTGTCCTTGGACTTCAACTTTCCGCTTCAACTTAAACGGCAGGTGAAAACTGATTCGCCCACTAAATCACACCAAACGGCACGAAACCGTCAGCGGGTTGGGATTACAGGAGGGAACGGAGGGGGGGTGGAGGTTGAAGTTGTCCAATTGAGGAACCGGAAAAGACCGAACTCCGATCAATAGTTCGGGTAGTCGTCGGCGCGGGGCCGAAATTTACGTTTTCCAAGGGGAGAGTTCCGGGTGGTGGAGCCGGAGCCAACTGATCACTTCTTCACGTAGGTTTTTGGAGAATTCGATGAGCTCGGCGGCTTCGTTCAAACTGACCTGGCCGGCGGAATCGTATTCGGCGGTGTTTCGCTTAATCCGACATGTATCGAGATAGTCGGCGTCATCACTCCGTTTTCTTCCCAGAATCAAGGCGAGTGACTGCAAAGTGCGGTAGTGGGCTAAGTTCTTCTCCGGACGCCATCCTTCAGCATAGAGCAGGATCGTGCAGAGTTTCAGAGCGGCGTTGTAAGCGATACCAAATTGCCAATCGGCAGATAGACCTCGGCCAGCATCTTCCAAATCACGATCCACGATGCCGAACAAATCCGAAATTTGCGACTTAGTGGTCTGGTGGGGCCGGAGCCACCCTGCTTTATGCCAGTCGTGTAAGCTCAAGGCCGTTACCCTTGATGAAGAGTTTTTCCTTTGCCATCACATCTTGGAGGAAAGCGCTTTGCTCTCGCTGTGCGATGAAGGTCGCGGGATCGAACACCACGGGATTAATTTCACGTTCCAGATCTTGAGCAATCGGTCGCAGCAAAGGGGCCAGTGCCCGTAGGCCGATGCTTCCGATGACGAGTAAATCGACGTCACTGGTTGCTTTCGCCGTGCCGTCCGCGAACGAGCCAAAGACGAAGGCGATTTTGATTTTGGGATGAGGTTGGAGCACGCGCGCCAATGCGTCGTGGAGTCCGGAGGTTTTGGTCACGATTTGTTTTAAATCGATGAAAAGAGGGTGTTGGGTATTCGCGCGAAAGTAGCGCCTATTGCCATCTCGGCGACTGAGCAGCAGGTCAGCGCCACAGAGTTTTTCGACTTCAGTTTGGAGGGCTCCTAAGGTGAGGCCACTTTTACGGGTAAGTTCGCGCAAGTGAAGTTCCTGTTCCCCATCGAGGAACAGGAGTTTCAAGATCTCTGAACGCGCCTTGGGAAAAAGGGTGGAGAGGGAATTCATTATGTATTAAAAACAAATACGAATGTATGGTAATTAAAGTCAATTTATGAATTGAGCCCACTAAATCACACCAAACGGCACGAAACCGTCAGGGGGTTGGGTTTACAGGAGGGAACGGAGGGAAGGGAGGAGTCGGGCGGACGGTTGCTCGCGAATTAAACGGGGAAGAGTGAATTGGAATTACCCGACCATGGTTCCAAGATTTTGATGTTAGGTGTATTTTGAATTCATTTGGTTTACACGGCTCTCGCATCCTCGAAAAGAGCCGCTGGCATTGGTGTAGTCAGTTCCCAGACCATCGCGATGGGTCTGTTCCCCTCGGCACTCAGAAGGTCTTTCGCCTGTCCCAGAAATACAAACGGTGCTGTTTCGTTTTCGACCCGTTTATCCAAGCGGGCAAAAAACAAGATGGTGTAGCCTCGTTCCTTGAATTGTAGATAGTTTATACCTGTCGCGCTGATCTTTGTGGTGGTGGACTGGCTTTCCCAATGTAGCTGAGTCCTACTGATCGGGTAGTCTCGATATTGAGTTGTTGGAGAGAAGTCTTTCTCCACTTTTCGGAAAGTGATCAGGTGCACATAACAGCGAAGTTTCTCTGCGTGAAAAACTCCGACTCCGGTGGGGCCAGATCGGTCTAGTGAGCTCAGTCCAAGAGCTGCTTTAATCTCAGACGAACCATAGGCTGCATGTAACTGCAGGTTGCACTGGAAAGGTAGTGCGGCTGGGCGATTTGAATACGTGGAATTGTGGCGGCGCCACTGCACGATCTCGGCGAGGTCACGACGGGCAGATGTATTGCGATGCCATTTGGCCAGAGACTCTTCAATTGTGACCACACCTACCTCAGAGGCCTTCTTTCCCCAAAGCAGATAATGAAGGAGTGTCGTTTCTTCAGTTCGAAGCGCTGCCGTTTCCTCAACCCGGTCGTTTTTGGCAAAGGATTCTAGCTGTCCCAAGACACGATGGTCAGTCCGCAGCACCGCTCGGCGGAGCGTTTGCCGGCACTCTTTTAGATCTGGATCACCGGGTAGGGGTTGCCCAGAAGCGATGGCTCGCCACTCGGACCATGTTCGGCTCTTCAGTAATTCTAGAGGAGAAATTTCGGTGTTTCGAACAAAGTTGCCAAACGTGGGTTCGCAGCCGTGATCTCGAGAAAATGTCGCTAAACTTTCCGTAACAAGGGTCTTAAAATTACGAAGACTTTCCTTGATATTGGTCAGCACATGTTCGCGGGCGACGCGTTCGAGTTGGAGGCTACATCCAGGTGGAAGATGAGGGAAGTCACTCTCTACCTCCCAGTCCATTCTCTGCCGGTTTCGAGTGAGAAGCGCCGCAAATTTTCGATCGATTCGATAGCGGTGATGATTTTGCCCGATGAAATCAAGGACGGTCAGACTGTCTTTCTCTGGGGAGTGCCGTAGACCGCGTCCGAGTTGCTGCAAGAATACGGTTAAGCTCTCGGTGGGTCGCAGAAACATCACCAAGTTGATTTCGGGGACATCTACACCCTCGCTGAATACATCCACCGTGAAAAGGAACGGGATTTGGCCGTTACGGAAATCGCGAACCAGCTTTTGTCGTTCGGAGGATGGGGTATCGCCTACGATAACCGCTGAAACGAGATCAAGTTGGTTGAAGGCCGCAGCCATGTATCGCGCGTGAGCAACAGTTGCGCAGAAACCGACTGCTCGAACGTGAGTCAGATTCGGCTGATAGCGTCGAATGCTCGCTACAATGAAATCAACACGCTGACGGGCACGAATGTCGTCGCCGGTGTAAATCTCTGTTAACGCGGCGGGATCGTAGCGTCCGTTGCGCCAAAAACGTTCGTCTGCAAGGGAGATGGGATCCGTGACGCCAAAATAGTGGAATGGGCAAAGAAGTTTTTCTTCCAACGCCTCCGGTAAACGAATTTCTGCCGCAAACTCTCCGCCAAAGTCTGGCAGAATCGAACTCCCATCCATGCGTTCTGGAGTGGCAGTTAGTCCCAACAAAACCTCAGGTAGATAGTTATCAAAGATGGGCCGATAACTGGCAGCCGCGCCGTGGTGCACCTCATCTACAATTATGAATCGAAAATGATCTGCGGAGAATGGGAGGGCATTCCGCGAAGTTGCCAAGCTTTGCACCGATGCAAATACGTGAGTTCCTTGGTTTGGTTTAAGGCCATCCACCCACAATTCGCCAAAATTTGCGTCACGTAGCACGGAGCGAAAACAATCACGGGCTTGTTCTAAAATTTCCTTTCGATGGGCTACAAACAGCAAGGTGGGCATCGCCGATTGATTTGTTTCGGTGTTTCCCGATTCAGCGCGGGCATAGCGGGAGTAGTCGAACGCAGCGACGACGGTTTTACCTGTGCCAGTCGCCGACACCACGAGGTTTCGGGACCGTCCGTTTGCTCGGGCAATGGTAAGTGCCTCAAGGATGCGTTCCTGAAACGAATGAGGTTTAATATCGGCGAAAAAACGAGGTCCGCTTTGCGTGTCACTGCTTTGTGCTTCGCGAATTGCTTCTCGGAGTCGTGGTGATTGCGAGAGGTCAAATGCCTCAAATTCCGGACTTTCCCAATACGACGAGAACTCCGCAGTGAAGCCATGAAGAATGTGTGCTAAATCCACTTCTGTGACTTTAACTGTCCACTCCAGCCCACTGGTCATGGCCGCTCGCGACATGTTTGCAGAACCGATATATGCAGCCGAAAACCCAGAGCGGCGGTAAAAATGATACGCTTTCGCGTGGAGACGTGTGCGTTTCGTGTCGTAAGAAATTTTGACCGCAAATCCAGATTGTCGGGCTAACCACTCTATCGCTTCGGGATCTGATGCTCCCATGTAGGAGGTCGTGAGAATCCGGACCGGAATTTCTCTTGCTGCCAACTCTTCTAGGGCAGGGATGAGTAAACGGAGTCCCGACCATTTGATGAAAGAAACTAACACATCTACGCGGTCGGCGGTCGCCATTTCTTTGCGCAGCTCGTGTTCAAGCTGAGGATCTCCGCGACGTCCGGTTAATAAACTGCTGGTGGTAAGTGGAGTCAGTGGTCGAGGCGGCGGTTCAGGATTCTTCGCCGTTTGTAGTCCAAGTAAAATGGGATCAGCCGTCTGGATCAGGGTATAGCGTTTAGCGTATTCGAGTCCGTCCGTAGCGGACAGGAGTTCAATCAGACGATTTACCAGATTTAGTCTCTCGGGCGGTCGCTTTTGGCGCAGGGCAGTAGAAATTACTTGGAAGAGAAACTGGCCGTAAGAGTGGGGGCTATCCTCATCGTCTAGCTTGCCAAGAATAGGCCTGAGTTCCGGGTGCGCCTTTAAAGCTTGAGCCAACTCGACGTCGATTAGCCGTTCATAGATTCCGGGAGTCAGCGTGGCGTCTTGGTCGGATTGCATGAAACGTAAAGGTGCAAACCATAGGACGAAATTTACTAGAGCGTCACAAGTCGGAAGCGTTGAACGGTTTGTTGGGAAGTCACGCGCACCGCGTTCAGTGCCTCCGACTCGGCGTGGTTCAAGCGTAAGTTGTTGCATCGGACGCATGGCCTCGAACCTATCCTGGCCGTTTGGAATTTGTATCGATGACGTTTAACAATGCGGTTCATGAAGGAAACCGGATTCAGCTTCTGGAATTGCTAGTTGAACCGTCAACAGACTCGCTCGATTATCATCGGTGCATGGTCTTTCAGGGCTGACGTCGACCGAAGATCTGACCGGTTTCCAAGGCGATGGTTCGGTCGGGGAAAACGTTCACGGCAACGATGAATTCGTCGCAGGTTGTTGCGTCCTCAAAGTCCCGTTCAGCGGCGATGAATTGTTGGAGTGTCTCGATCATCATCGTCGCGATCTCAAGCTGTGCCTCTCGTTCCGATTCGTAGGTCACCGGGTATCCATCCTCGTCCCACCACGAGGGAACCCCGCCTTCGCAGAGTGTAGGGGTTAAGATGATGAATGCGGGTTTGCTGCCCTTGGTTTCGATCCGGGCCATTCGGCTGGTAAGTTAACAAGTTTCCCGAATTTTGACCACGGACTATGAGTAGCATTTTGGGGATATTTCGGGATTGAATTGAGATATAAGATCGGGGTGGTGGAGGGGCTTTGTTTGCTCTCAAAGAATATAAAATCAAAGCCGACCCACAAATAAATGAGTCACCGTGATATGGGTCGGGCTTCACGCCAGGCATCCAGTTCTTCTTTAGAAACTAACCGGTTCATGATGCCACTCCGCCGTGTTCATCGCGTGCAAGCACGGCTCCATTTTGGAAAGGCTGAAAGCTGAAAAACTGAAACCTGAAAGAAAGGATGACTTATAACTTAGGTAGGACGACGGGCGTTCATTTTTTACTGCTACGGGTCTGTTTCGCGGCGTCTGGCGGCGCTTTCATCTTTGCCAATCCACCGCGTTCATCGCGTGCAAGGGCGGCGCCGTTTGGGAAAGGCTGAAAGCTGAAAAACTGAAAGCTGAAAGAAAGGATGAATTATAAGGTAGGAAGGACGAGGGGGCGTTCGTTTTTTACTGCTACGGGTCTGTTTCGCGGCCCCTGGCGTCGCTTTCACGGTTGCCACTCCGCCGGGTTCATCGCGTGCGAGCGCCGATCCTACACCAGTCCCCTTTCGTGTCGTTTCGTGTGTTTCGTGGTCAACCCGGTTTCAGGCTGATGGCTCCGTTCTCTCTGTTTGCTCATGTGAAAAAAACCAGTCCGCGTTGCGACTCCACCGGGTTCATCGCGTGCAAGCACGGCTGCATTTCGGAAAGGCTGAAAGCTGAAAAACTGAAAGCTGAAAGAAAGGATGCCACTCTGCCGGGTTCATCGCGTGCAAGCACGCTCCTACGTTTTCCCCCGATCCTTTGGTGAGCTTTAGGGTGATTTTGTGGGTAACCTTGAAGGCTGATGGCTCCCTTCTCTCTGTTTGCTCCTGTAAAATGCCTTGTGGACGGGGCCGAGCTGGAGCTCGGCGTTCCCAGGTTGCGACTCCACTGGGTTCATCGCGTGCGAGGAGGGTTTCGCCATTTCACAAGAGACGTAAACTCACTCGACCGTCAGCCTCGTGGTTTTACAAAAGGGAACGAAGGAAACAAAGGAGCCAAGCAAACGAGCTAGGAAACTGCGGTGGAGTGGCTTGGTTCGCTGACTTCTGTGAGGAATTACGGTTTGTAGGCCAATCCACCGGGTTCATCGCGTGCAAGCACGGCTTCATGTCGGAAAGGCTGAAAGCTGAAAAACTGAAAACTGAAAGAGAACGAGAAAGCGAACGGGAATGAGTTTGGTGGATTGTGTTGGGGCGGGGAGTCGATTTGTTTTTGGGATTATGACTACGACTACGGATGGGATCGAAAACGGTTCGGACGGCGCGGCGCGGTTGTCGCTGTTGGAAGCGCGGGTTTTGGCGTGTTTGATGGAGAAGGAGGCGACCACGCCGGACGTGTATCCGCTGTCGCTGAACTCGTTGGTCAATGCGTGTAACCAAAAGAGTAATCGGTCCCCGGTCATGGATCTGCACGAGGCCGAGGCCGAGGCGGCGGTGACGTTGTTGCGTGACAAACATCTCGTCACCGTATTCGCCGGCGCGGGGGCCCGCTCGGTGAAGTATCGGCACAAATTTGGGGAATCGTATCCGATGGAGAAGGTGGCGCAGGCGATGATGACCGAGCTGATGCTGCGCGGGCCCCAGACCGTCGCCGGGTTACGGGGCAATTGCGAACGGATCACGCCGATGCCGGACGCGGAAGAGACCGAGGCGGTATTGACGGAACTCGCGTCGCGGGCGGAACCGTTGGTGGTGAAGCTGCCGCGTCAACCCGGGCAAAAAGAGCCGCGTTGGGCGCAGTTGCTCACGGGCGATGCTTCGGAGTATTTGGCCGGAGGCGAGCTGGCGGGGGTGGGCGCGTCTGCCGGGGAACGTGCGGGTCCGCTGAAGGTGGAGATGGAGATGGTGTTGCCGCCGGCGGCGGAAGCCCGAATGGCGGCGCTCGAAGCGCAGGTGGCGGAGTTGCGCGCGGAACTGGCGCGGTTGCGCGAGGCGTTGGGCGAGTAGGGTCCGATTCGCCTGGGGGCGAATCGGGGAAAGGCTGAAAGGCTGAAAGCTGAAACGTGAAAGCTGAAACTTGAAACCTGAAATCTGAAACCGGAAAGGTTGAGAGGTTGGAATTGGAGTGGGGCGTGGAGGCAGGAGGGCGGAGGACGTCTCTTTGTTTTTCGGGTCGTCTGTTGCCTGGCGCGGGCGTCGGCGAGCGACGCCCCTACGCGCGGAGACGTGGAAATCTGATGGGACGACTCACGACTTGGCGGGGGCGTTTTGGAGGTGGGGCGTGGCGGTGGTTTTCGATCGGGCTCGACGACGGGCGAGGAATTCGTGGCTGCCCACGTAGAGCACGGGGATGAAGACCAGCGTCACCAAGGTGGAGGCGACGATGCCGCCGAGCACGACGCGAGCGAGGGCGGCTTGGATCTCGGCGCCGGCGCCAAAGCCGACGGCCAGTGGAGTCAATCCGAGCACGGTCGTCAGCGTGGTCATCAAGATGGGGCGTAGTCGGCGGGAGCCGGCTTTTTGCACGGCGGCGAGCATGTCGAGCCCTTCGTCACGACGCAGCAGGTTGATGTAGTCGACCAAAACAATGGCGTTGTTGACCACGATACCGGTGAGCATGACCAAGCCCATGAGGCTCTGCATATTGATCGTGGTATTGGTCAGAAGGAGGGTGGGGACGACTCCGATCAGGGCCAGCGGCACGGCGCAGAGCACGATCAGTGGATCAAGAAACCGTTCGAATTGGGCGGCCATGACCATGTAGATCAGGAGAATGGCGATGATGATGGAGAGGCGGAAGTCGCTGGCGGATTTGGCCTGCTCTTCGTAGGCACCGCCGAAGTAAAGAGAGAGTCCCGGCGGAATGGATACGTCGCGCAGACGGTCGCGGATCATTTCAACCGCATCGCCGAGCACGACCCCCTGGGCCAGACTGGCGGAGATGTAGGTGATGCGTTGGCCGTTGATGCGACGGATCTCGGGTGGTCCGCGACTGGCCTCTTTGTCGACGACCGCGGAGAGCGGAATGGTTTCGCCGGTGGGCAGCCGCAGGGGAATGTTGTCGAGATTTTGACTGTTCTGGCGATCTTCGGGGCGGAGCCGGACAATGATGGGAAACTCGTCACCGCCGATGCGATACGCGCCGGCTCGGCTGCCGCTGATGTTGGTCTGCACGATGGACGCGACGTCGCGAATATTGAGACCGAGTTCAGCAATCTTGGCGCGGTTGAAGATCAGGTTTTGTTCGGGGCGTCCCTCGCGCTGACCCACTCGCACCCCCTCGATGCCGGGGAGTGTTTCGATGGTGTGTTGGATGACGCGACCAACCTCCTGGGCCTGATCCAGATCGTAGCCGCGAAGTTGGAGCGAAATATCGCCATTGCTGCCACTGGAGCGAAATAGCATGCGCAGGATCCAGAGTCCGGATTGGGCGTCGACGCGGATGTCGGCACCCGGAATACGTCCGTCGGTCGCGGCCCGGAGCCGGTCGGCCAGCTCCTCAGTGGAGATAGTGCGATTGGGCGACATGGCGATCTCTACCTCGGCGCGACCATCGCGGATTTCCTGGGTGAGGTGCTCGATTTGGCCGGGTGGAATATTGGCTGCCACGATCGCCTCGAGTTCGTCCAGATAGCGGTAGAGCACGGCGATGTTGGTGCCGTCGGCCATGCTGATATCGACGTCGATTTCGTCGGCTTCGGTTTGGGGAGTGAGCTCGACCGGAATCAAAGGAAAGGCCAACACCGCGGCGCCGACGCAAGCCGCCGAGCTCATGATGACGCGAGCTTTGTGATTGATGGCCCAGCCGAGTAGTGCGGCGTAGCGATTTTCCAGGCGCGCGAGACGGGTGGGTGAGGCCGGGGGAAGCGGGGCAGTGGGGGCGGCCGAAGGAACGGCAGTTTGTTTGCCGCCTCGTTTGAGCAGTTTGCTGGCGAGCATCGGAACCAGCGTGAGGCTGACGAGCAGCGAGCAGAACAAGGCGAAGACAACGACCAGGGCAAGTTGTTGGAAAATCACTCCGGAGACCGTTTTCATGAAGACCACCGGGAGGAAAATTACCGTGGTGGTGAGGGTTGAGGCGATGATGGCCCCAGCGACCTCCTTGGTCCCAATGAGCGCGGCGGTTCGCCGGTCGCGGCCTTCTTCGCGCATGCGGGTGATGTTTTCCAGCACCACGACCGCATTATCAACCACGAGGCCGATGCCGAGGGCGAGACCGCCGAAACTCATTTGGTTGAGGGTCAGCCCGTTGAAGTAGAGCAGACCAAACGTAGCAATAATCGAGATGGGGATGGCGGCGGCGATGATGAAGGTCGATGAGCCCCGGCGTAGAAACGCGTAGAGAATCCCGACCGCAAAGAGCGCGCCCCACCCGGCGGAGTTGGCGACGTTGTTGATCGAGTTTTGGATGAACGTCGCTTGATCTGAGACGATCATGAGTTTGAGGTCGCGGCGCTCGGCATTGATGCGTTCGGCTTCGGCGCGAACGGCTTGGGAAACGGCCACGGTATTGGCGCCGCTCTGCTTGCGGACGGCAAACCGAAGCATGGGCAGGCCGTCGATTTGGACGAGGCGGGTGAGGTCCTCGTAGCCGAAGGTTACTTCCGCGACGTCGCCGATCAGAATGGGTTTGCCGTCGAACTCGGCGACGACGGTGTTCCGAATCTGGTCAAGGTCGGTGTATTCACCGAGGGTGCGCACGTAGAGTTGCTGCACGCCGGAGATGACGTTGCCGCCGGGCAGATTGACGTTGCCGTCGGTGAGGGCACGGCGGACATCGGCGGAGGAAAGTTGGCTGGCGTTGAGGCGGTCACGCTTGAGGTCGATTTTGACTTGGCGATGCACGCCGCCCCAGACGTCGACCCGGCCAACGCCGGGCACTTGTTCGAAACGCTTACTGACTTCGCGTTCCAGGATAAGAGTCAGCTCCTGTAGATTCCAGGACTCGGAGGTGGCGCCGACAAAAAGGATGGGGGAGTTGTCGGGATCAAATTTCCAAATTTGGGGCGGTTCAGCTTCGGGAGGCAGGTCATCGCGAATTTGATCCAGGGCGGCACGCAGATCATTGGCGGCTTCGTCGAGATTGGTTCCACGCGTGAAGTTGAGGGTGACCCACGCTTCGCCCTCTTCCGTCCGCGAGCGAATCTCTTCGATGCCGGGCACGCCGGACACTGCGTTTTCGAGTCGGCGAGTGATGACTTCCTCCATCTCTTCGGGGCCCACTCCGGGGTATTCGAGGCCCACGGAGAGTTGAGGAAACTCGATGGGCGGCAGTAGATCGATCGGTAGGTAGCGGAAACCGGCTGCTCCCAGCGTGATGATGATGAGGAACACCATCATGGTGGCCACGGGCCGTTTAACGGCGGTATCGGTAAGAGGCATGGCTCAGGCTCCGGGAGTGGTGCTGGGGGTGCGTCGGCTGGTGGCGCGGAGCACCTCGGTGAGCAGGTCCTCCCGGTTCAAACTTTGCAGGTCCATGACGTGCGCCCAGGAAACGGGGCGGGCCCGGGCTTGGGTGCGCCCATCGGAGGAGAGTAGGTTTTGCCCGAGAGTCACGACCCAGTCCTGATCAGACAGACCGGTGACCGCGACTTCGTTGAGTCCGCGGGCGATGACATTGAGAGAACGCAATTGCACGGGAATTGGAGCAGACAAGGCCTCGGGGGAGGCCAGCACCGCCTCGGTATCCAGATCGGTAGTATCCAGCACATAGATACTTTCTTGGCCGGTATTGGGATCGGTGAATACGGCGCTGGTGGGGATCAGGGCGGCTTTTTCACTGTCGCCATAAAGGATATCGACGGGAAGGAACATACCGGGACGCAAACGGGAGTCAGGTGAGGTGATGCTGATTT
>CAXBOL010000057.1:0-12055 GCA_963977295.1 uncultured Opitutaceae bacterium | reverse complement strand
TTGCAAATTGAAATTGTTGCTGATGAAAGTGAAAGAAGTGGATCGCGATATTCCCGTGCTTATCGCGGCGGATGAGGCGACGCCGTTGAAAACGGTGGCTTACCTGATGGATGCCTGCCGCAAGGTGGGACTGAATAAGTTTAGCCTGCAGAGCCGATAGTGGGACGGGCTGTCAGCCTGAGGTTTTTAACCACAGATGAACACAGATTCACACAGATTTTCAATGACCTCTTTTTCAGAACCCCTATCTGCGCTTCACCGCGTAATGGTAGTGGAGCCATCTGTGTTAATCTGTGGTTAAAAATTCCTACTTCAGGAGGTCGCGGAGGTCGGAGAGTTCCAGTTTGGCGCTGGTGGCGTCGCTGGCTTCGAAGACGTCGGCGAGGAGGGCGCGTTTGGATTCCTGCAGGGCAAGGACCTTCTCTTCGACCGTGCCGGAACAGATCAATTTGTAGCTCGTGACGACACGATCCTGGCCAATGCGATGAGCGCGGTCGGTTGCTTGGGCTTCGACGGCTGGATTCCACCATGGGTCCATGTGAATGACGGTGTCGGCTGCCGTAAGATTGAGGCCGGTGCCGCCGGCCTTGAGGGAGAGGAAAAAGACCGGAATCGACGCATCAGACTGGAAAGTGTCGACCGCAGCCTGCCGAGCTTTGGCGGTCATGCCGCCATCGAGATAAGCGTAGGGAATGGCGGAGGCATCGAGCTCTTCGCGGAGGAGCTTGAGCAGCGAGGTGAATTGGGAAAACACCAACACTCGGTGGCCCTCGTCGACGATCTCATCGAGCAATTCGCGAAAGGCGGCGAGTTTGGCGGACCAATCGGGTAAGGCATTGGGCTCGACCAAGCGAGGATCGCAACAGGTTTGGCGCAGACGGAGGAGCTGGGTGAGCGTGGCGAAGCGGATGGCATTTTGCGATGCGCCGGAGGCATCGAGATCGAAGAGGGCGCGTTCGCTTTCCTCTTGTTTGCGGCGATAGAGGGCGGACTGCTCGGGCGAGAAATCGCAGTAGATGACTTGCTCGATTTTCTCAGGAAGTTCGGGGGCGACGGCGGTTTTGGTGCGGCGGAGGAGGTAGGGGGCGGTCTGGGCCTGCAGCCGTTCATCATACCATTTGCGCTCTTCGCCGCGAGTGCCAGTTGGGATCGGTTTGAGGAAGCCCGGCAGTAAGAACTCAAAAAGTGAACGAAGGTCTTCGAGTGAGTTTTCCAATGGCGTGCCGGTGAGTAGGAACCGGCTTTGGGCGTCGAGGGCGCGGAGGGCCTTCGCGTTGCGGGTGCGGCGGTTTTTGATGTGTTGCGCCTCGTCCGCGATCACACACAGCCAACGGTTCTGCGCGAAGATGGCACGGTCATTGGCGAGGGTGGCATAGGAGGTGAGAATCAAGTCGTAGGCCGTCGCATCCGTCGCCGTGGAAAGACGTGAAGCGCCGTGGTGCACGAACGTTTTTAACTCCGGCGCAAAACGCACGGCTTCGCGGCGCCAGTTTTCCACCAGGGAAGCGGGAGCAATCACTAACGCGGGAGGCGTAAGGGGCGTCGGCGTCTTGAGGGCGGTGAGCAGGGCAAGAGCCTGGAGGGTTTTACCTAGCCCCATTTCGTCGGCGAGAATCCCACCGAGTTCGTGGCCGTGGAGGTAATAGAGCCAGGCGACGCCGAGCTTTTGGTAGGGCCGCAAGATGGCATCGAGTTTGGTCGGCACGGGCGCGGGACGCAGGGTCGACAAGTCGCGGAGGGCTGAACTGCGCTGACGCCAACTGGCGGGGGATTTGAAGCCCGGAGAAAGCGCTTCGAGGAGATCGTCTATCTCAGCGGCACGGGCGGCGGAAACCCGGTGGGTTTGGCGGAAGCCCCCGGTGGCAGTTTGGTCGCCGGCGACGGCACTCTGGACTGCGGTGATTTGCTCGGCCTTGGCGCGATCGATGAGAAAAATCTTATCGCCCGATTCCAGGTAATCGCGACCGGTGGTGAGGGCAGCAGACAAGGCAGCGGCAGGGGCATTGCCGGCTGCGAGCCCGAGAGTGACTTCGAAGCCCTCGGGTTGCGCGGTGACCTGGGCTTCGACGTCGGTAAAGACGATCTTAGCGGTGTTGCCTTCGAAGTTGGGGGTGAATTCGGCGTGGAATTCGTTCCGGAGACGCTCGAGGTGGGTGGCGAGAAAGTTGAGCACCTTGTGGCGGTCGCGAAGCCACCATTTGCGATTGGACGGCTCGAGGCGGAAGTCGTGTTCTTTGACTAATTCCAAGGCGGACGCATAGGATCGGGAGTCCCGGGATGGCAGGGTGAGAGCGAGATAGTGCTCGGAACCGTCGACTGTCAGCGGCGAAAGGTCGCGTTCTACCTTAGGTCTTGCGACCGGGAGTCGTGAGCGAGGCGTGCCGTAGCGCGGCACTTCGATGGTCGGAGAGGGGGCGGGTTTCTCGGGCTGCCCCAGGTGCTCTGACACTCCGCGCAGCAAAGGGCCGAGCCACGGGAGTGGTTTTTGCGGGGCGTTAACGAACGCGAAGAGTGGTTGACCCTTGAGTAAGGTGACGAGCTCGCGGAGTTGGGCGCGGGTGAGTTGGAGAAACAGCACGGGCGCGGGTGAGGCCCCAAAACGCTGCAGCGCAGCGAGGGCGGGCAATACCTCCGGAGCGGGCGGGCGACTGAGATCGACCTCGATTTTGAGAGCGATCGCGTCGCGTGGAGCGGTGTTCGCGAGGTTGGGAGGAAGCAGCAGCCGGAGCATGAGCGACAGAAAGTGGGGGGAGGTCGGCGGGTGTTGCGAGTCGGTTTTTTGATCGGAAATAAGTTGGGGAATAGACCCGACGGTGGCCTACTCTCAGTTTGGAATGAGTAACGACGTATTCGCCCAGCTAGTGGACGCGCACTACACGCCGCTGTTTCGGTTTGCCTTGAGTTTGGCGCGCCGGGAGGCGGATGCGTGCGACTTGGTGCAACAAACCTTTTTCATTTGGGCTAAGAGCGGTCATCAACTTCGGGAGACATCTAAAGCTAAAACTTGGTTATTCACGACTCTCTATCGTGAGTTCCTTCGGGGGCGTCGGCGGGATCAACGCTCTCAGTCGATTGAGGATCTGCCGCCTTCGGCGCAGGATGTGCCCGCCGAAGACGTGGATCACGCGCGGAGTCTCGACGGGCAGCACGTGGTGGAGGCGCTACAAGAGGTGGATGAAGTGTTTCGGGCGCCACTCACTTTGTTCTACCTGGAGGATCTCAGTTATCAGGAAATCGCGGAGACCTTGGATGTGCCCATTGGCACGGTGATGTCGCGGCTGTCTCGCGGTAAGATGCAGTTGAGAAAAATTTTAGCCCGCAAGGAAGTGGGCACCCACGAAGACGGGGGGTTAGTGGAATTTCCAAAAATCAAAAAAGGAGGGGTCAACTCATGACCAACGACGAAGCAAAATTCATGTTACAGGGTTACCGGCCGAATGGTCAGGATGCCGATGATCAAGCGTTTGCGCCTGCACTGGCGCAGGCGGCCAAGGATCCGACCTTGCGCCAATGGTTTGAGCGCGAGCAGGCGTTTGATGCGGTCGTCGCGACCAAACTGAAACAAGTATCGGCGCCAGCTGGACTGCGCGAATCGATCTTGGCGGGGACGAAACTGAGCTCGCCGCCGGTCACCGCCAGGCGGGCGTGGTGGCGTCAGCCTTGGGGCATGGCGATGGCAGCGGCCGCCGCGGTGGCAGTGATCTTGATGAGCGTGTCCAATCGTGAAGGGCAGGCGATCGCGGCGGTGCCGGGGATCGAAGCTATTTTGAGAGTGGCACAACTCGATCTACAGGGTAATCACCCTCGGGACAGCAAACACGCCGATGAGTTGGGTTCGGTGGCAGCATGGTTGGAGAATCCCGCCACCAAACTGGGCGTGGATAAGATGCCTTTGGATTTAGCCGCGATGAAAGCGGCGGGCTGTCGATCGATCGATATTGCAGGGCGCGAAGTGTTGGAAATCTGTTTTAAGCGCGAGACCGGATGGTATCATGTGTATCTCACGCCTCGGGTCGGGTTTGACGATGGTTCGTTGCATCGTGAGCCGATGTTTCATGAACAAGGACAGTTTGCGGCGGCTTCGTGGGCCAACGACAACTTCATCGTGCTCGTAGCGGGGACCTCCGGCACCGAATCCCTGCGCGGTTTACTCTAGTCCAATGAAACCCGTAAAACGCTATCTCAACTGGCTGCATCTGAAGTGGCCAGCGGGTCGGGTGGAGAAATCGCCCGAAGTCAACTCCGACGGCACCACGGCGGTGCCCGGAGTGCGCGTGGTGGGAGATTTGACGGGAGTGCCGTTACTTAAATTTGCCGCCGACACGGGAGCCAAGGCGGTAACCGCGATCGCAGCAGAACTAGGTGACGACATAGGCGCTGAATCGGGCCCAGCGGACGTGGCGATCGTTGGCGGCGGGGTGGCGGGCTTGGCCGCGGCATTGGAGGCCAAGCGACTGGGGCTGAGGTTTGTGGTGTTCGAGGCGAGCCAGCCCTTTGCCACAATCGTAAATTTTCCGAAACGCAAACCGATCTACACCTATCCGACGGAGATGAAACCGGCGGGCGAATTGGCGTTGGATGCCGACGTGAAGGAGGACTTGGTCGCGGAGTTGGAAGCCCAGCGTATCGCGGCGGGAATTGAGACCAAAGCGGTGCGTATTCAGAAACTGGAACGCAAAGGTGACCTAATCCATCTGCATCACGAGGGGGGCGATCCGTTTAAAGCCAAAAGAGTGATTGTGGCCATTGGTCGAAGTGGTAACCACCGGAAGCTGAACGTGGCGGGTGAGGATAAGGACAAAGTGTTCAACCGACTGCACGACCCGGCGGAGTTCGCACAGCGGCGAGTGCTGGTGGTCGGGGGCGGGGATTCCGCGATCGAGGCGGCAGTCGCACTAAAAGAGGCTGGAGCAGACGTGATGTTGAGCTATCGCGGGGCTGAGTTTTCGCGAGCCAAGTCCGAAAATGTTGATGCTTTGTCCGCGAGCCGAGTGGAAGTGGTGTTCAGGTCGACAGTGGAGGGAATCGAAGACGACTCGGTTACGTTGAAAACGACCGACGGGAATCGGACCGTCGCGAATGATGCGGTGTTTTCGTTGATCGGTCGCGAGCCGCCGTTGGATTTTTTCCGGCGTAGCGGTATTCCGATTCAAGGCGAGACCGGGGTGCTGGGATGGTTCGGCGTGGTGGCGTTGATTTTGTTCTGCGTGTTCGTCTATTCGTGGAAGAGCGGCGGACCGACGGAGAGTTGGATTGATCCCGCGGGCTTCGCGACCTCGCTGCAAGAGCAGTGGGAGGATCGAACGACAGTCTTGGGCACGGTGGCGGTGTCGATGCAGTCGCGGTCATTTTATTATACGTTGCTTTACAGTTCGTTGATCTTGTTTTTCGGCATCGACCGTATCCGTCGTCGAAGGACGCCGTATGTGCGGCGGCAAACTATCGCGCTGATGATCGTGCAGTGGATGCCACTGTTTATTCTGCCAGAAGTGGTGCTGCCATGGGCCGGCTACAACGGCGCGTATTCCGGCGGCGGGGTGGGTGAAGCCGTCGGCGATGCCTTGTTTGAAAAATACATTCCAGCGGACCAATATGCGGTCGAACTGTGGCCGGAAAACGGACACCCCCGAGCGTATTGGCGAGCTTACGGATTTATTTTGGCGTGGCCCCTGAACGTCTACAATGTGTTCACGGATTCGCCGCATTGGTGGTGGATTTTGATCGGATTTTTTCAGACCTGCGTGTTGATCCCCTGGCTGGTTTATCGATGGGGTAAAGGTGCGTATTGTGGTTGGATTTGCTCCTGTGGTGCGTTGGCCGAAACAATGGGTGACCGGCATCGGCACAAGATGCCGCATGGGCCGATGTGGAATCGGATCAACGTGATTGGCCAAGTGTTTTTGGCTGCGGCAGTAGGACTGTTGATGGTCCGTATGGTCGGTTGGATAATTCCCGGATCGTGGGCAGATCGTAGTTTTCATTTGTTGCTCGAGGGGAAGTCGGACGGCACGGCTGCAGTCGGGTGGTTTTTGAGCTACAAGTGGTTTGTCGACATCCTGTTTGGGGGCGTGATTGGCGTCGGATTTTACTTCAAGTATTCCGGGCGGGTGTGGTGTCGGTTTGCATGTCCGTTGGCAGCCTTGATGCACATTTACGCGCGGTTTACGCGGTTCCGAATATTTGCGGACAAGAAGAAGTGTATTTCGTGCAACGTGTGCACCAGTGTGTGCCATCAGGGCATCGACGTGATGGCTTTTGCCAACAAAGGAGCACCGATGGAGGACCCGCAGTGTGTGCGGTGTTCCGCCTGCGTGCAGAGTTGCCCCACCGGGGTTTTAAGTTTCGGGCGATTATTGGCGGATGGAAAACCACTGTTTGATCAATTACCCGCTTCGCCGGTGCAAATGCAGGAACAAACAAAGGTCGCTCGATGACCATGTTGACCATGAACAGGAAATTGAGCATAGTCGCGATTCTGGTGGGAGTAGGTTGGCTGGGTTTCGCCGGGGGATGTGCCCATGTGCCGGTAGCCCAACAACGACTAGTAACGAAAACAGAGATGACCTTTCAGTCCTCGGCGGGGGGGCATCCGGGATCGAATTTGATTGGTCAAATTGAGCCCGGGTCTGCGTCAAGTGGGGGCGCCCAAGCCGCAGGTTGCACTTCTTGCCGATAACTTTAGTCCTAAAATATATGATACGAAAAACAATATTGATCACATGGGCAGTTCTCGCGGTTGCGACCAGTCTGGCGGCGCAAGTGCCTTTGCTGTCATGGAAAGATCGAGCCACCAAGGCTCCGGTCAAGTTGCAGGATTTTGCCGGGGAAATTGTCGTGCTGGACTACTTTGCCTATTGGTGCGTGCCCTGCGGACCGGCCTCCAAACAGATCGAGGAAGAGATTGCGCGGCATTACGGCGATCCGGCCGCCCAGCAAGGCGTGCGGGTGCGCGTATTGGGCATCAACATTGAAAACTCGCGGCAGGATATGACCGAGAAATTCATCGCTCGAGCGGGAATCGGGCGAGTGCTGGACGACTCCAAAGGTGCCTCGATGGAGTATCTGGGAGTCCGGGCGCTCCCGTTCATCGTGGTGTTGGACGGACGTGCCGCGACGGCCGAGAGTGGCGCGAGTGGATGGTCGATCGCCTACCAGCATAACGGACTGGAAAGTGTCGAAAAACTTCGGACTGTGATTGACGATCTCCGGAGCGGCAAAAAGAAGGCCAAGCGGTGAGCCTCGAACGGCTTTGGGTCGGACTGGCCTGCGTCGTCTTTGGGGGGACGCAGGATTTGCCAGCCCAACCACGGATCGACATCGGGGGTGAGTCCTTATGGTCAGATGACGTGCAACTGAGGCAGGCAGACGGACGTTGGAGTTGGGCTGCGGGTGAACTCGGTATTACCGGTGAAACCAGCGTCGCGACGAATCACTTTGACTTGGACTACGAACCCGTGGCCTTCGATTTTCGGGGGCAGTCCCAACGGGTATCCGCCGACAATTTGGCGCTGCAAAACATTGTGCGTTGGCGGGTGCGGGAGGATTTGGAGTTGATTGGCAGTGTGGGACTTTACGATGGCTTTACTAACTTTCGATCGGTGTGGCTGGCGGAATATTTTGCCCAGCAATTTGCTTCGTTGGAAGACATCCCCGGAGATCGATGGGAAAAGCCGGACCCAAAAGGGGTGAACGGCGGCGGAGGCTTGCGCTGGGAATATTTGCGCGCGAGTGGGTTCTTGGAAGTGGTGGCCACGGGACTCCGCGATGAAGTGGCTCCCGGGTATGAAATCGATTTCGATGGGTTGAGTCGGGGACGGGTAATTCTTACCGGTTTCGGGGTTAGTGTTTCTTCGGAAAACATATTGAGTCCTCGACTACGCAGCCGCGTCGAGGTCAGCGGCACGCGGGTTTCCGAACGGGAGACAAGGTGGAGCGGGAGTTCCGCGTTGAACGTGGCCGTGGGAGAGCGCGGGGTGTTGCGGGTGCGAGTGGGCGGTGCGATGGAGGACCCTTTATTCGAAGCTTGGTTTGGGGAAGCGACCTGGGACTGGGCACTGAACGATGCGTGGGGAGTATTTGCGCAAGGGCGTTTCTACGAGGACAACGGCGAAATTGAGAATGCGTTGTTGTTCACGAGCGCAGCACCAGGGCTGCGGAGTCGACAGGGCAACGTGGGGTTGCGCTGGCGCGGCGAGACGTCGGTGGTGCGGCTGCAAGTGGGACGTTTGATCAGCGACTATGAGCCAACCAACGCGCGGACCGATTTTTTTCAAAATCTCTACCGGGATCGAGATTGGACGGTGGTCCAATTCAGCTACTCACGGAATTTGTAACCTTCGGAATTTGTCATGAACGTCATCATTCGACTGTTGGGGCTGCTCGTCATAATTGTCGCTTCGCCCCCCCTCTCGACCGCGCAGAATCTCTACCAGAAAGGGGACATTGTCACCGATTTCGAATTGGTGGATCGTGCGACAGGAAAGCCTACGCGTTTGGAAGACTTCAAAGGGAGCATCGTATTCCTGGAGTGGTTCGCCTATTGGTGTCCGTTCTGTCAGGCCGCGGCGGCGGAAATTGGGCCGGGGATTGTCGACCACTTCGCGACGGCCGGAGGCAATATCAACGGCATCCCAGTCAAGCACATCTCCTTGAATCTTGAACCGCTGTCGCCGAATTCCACGCAGATGTTCATCGATTTCTACAAGTTGGGGACGGTGTTGAACGATTTCAATCGGGCTGTTGCTAACCGGTTTCAGACCGGAGGGCAGCCGATCTTCGCGTCAGTATCTCGAGTTGCTGCACTCGGAGTTGGGTTACGGGGCATCGAGCACGCCGGTGCAGACCTTTCGAGATGCGATCAATCAGGTGAAAGCGGCCCGTGCGCCGACTGATTCCGGATCGGTTCCAGCGGTCGAAGAACCGCCGGTCGATAGCGACGTGCCAACCATATTTTCGACTTTCACCGTAAGGATGATTGGAGGGCAACTCGTGGCGGTGACGTTGAATGATCGGAATACAATCGCCTTCGTCGCTCCAGTTTTAACCGCTATTGGCCCAGAAACGCCCCAGGTGGCGGTGGGCGATTCGAAGGGGTTCGAGGTGCCCACTGCGGTTACACAAACATTAGGCGCTCTCTCTGAGATTCAGCTGAGTAACCTATCTGCGGCGATCAGTGCGGAATTCCCCGGAACGCAGCCGGCAATGCAGTCCACCATCGCACCAGCCATGACTTTGTCGCCATCAGGGCAAACCGTGCGGTCGGGTCAACGGGCGGCCTTGATTGCGAGGACTGAGGGCAATGGCTTGGTGACCTACGAATGGCGGCGCAACGGCGTCGTGGTGCCAGCGCAAGCTTCACCGATCCTGCGCCTCGAATCGGTCGCGGCGGCCGATGCGGGGGACTACACCGTTACGGTGACCAATGCCTTGGGTAGCGTGACCAGCGCGGGGGCCCGACTGACGGTCGACGAGTCGGCGGAGGGCCGACTGGTTAATCTTTCGTCAAATGCCTATTCGGGAGTGGGGGCGGATCAACTGGTGCCCAGTTTTGTGGCGCAAGGGTCGATGCGGCTCTTGATTCGGGCGGTTGGTCCGACGCTTGAGACTTTCGGAGTTTTGGGAGTGTTGGCAGACCCGGCGCTGGAGGTGCGCGATGGAGAACGCGTGTTGGGTTCGAATGGCAATTGGGGAGACGACGGTGGGCAAATTGTGGCCAATACGGCCGCCACGGCTTTGATATACGACTATGCAGGCGGACCGCGTTCGGCACCGGTTTCCGATGTCTCAAGTGAAGGAGGCACCGCTCTGGTCGAAGTCTATGAGGTGGCAACGGAGGGACGAACAGGGAGATTGGTCAATTTGGCCACCCGCGGAGTGGTGCAGTCAGGGAAGTCCCTCGTCGCGGGCTTCGTGATTGGTGGAACCGGCGCCCGCACGGTGCTGATTCGCGGCATAGGTCCCGCGTTGGGTGGATTTGGGGTGCCGGGAGTTTTGGTGGATCCGACGCTGACTTTGAAGGCCGGTTCGGTGAGTCTAGTGACCAACGACGACTGGGGGAGTGATCCTTTTAACCAAGAGTTGGTGCGATCGATTGGAAGGACGGCAGGGGCGTTTAGTCTGCCGGAAGGGAGTGCCGACGCGGGCATCGTGATCACCCTGTCGCCGGGGCTTTACACGGTGGAAATCGCGGGCAAGGACAGTGCCTCTGGGGTCGTGCTCGCTGAAATTTACGACGTGACGGATATTTAATTATCAAAGTTTCCGCAGATTTCCCTTCTGCCGAAGGGCGCGCGTGCTAGCGTGGCCATTTCTTAAATGGAAACTGCAAAAGAGTCAGTGAAAGAGCCGGTGAAATTTGGCGCCTTTGGCGGGGTGTTCGTGCCGAACGTGTTGACGATTTTGGGCGTCATCATGTTTTTGCGGACAGGATGGGTCGTGGGTCATGCGGGCCTCAAGGACGCCCTGATCATTCTGTTGGTCGCGAATGCGATTACCCTGCTGACGAGTCTCTCGCTCTCGTCGATCTCGACCAATATTCGGGTAAAGGGAGGGGGCGCGTATTTTCTCATCTCACGAAACCTGGGTCTGGAAATTGGCGGTGCGGTCGGCATCCCCTTGTTTTTGGCGCAGGCGGTTTCAGTCGCGTTTTACATCATTGGTTTCGCGGAGTCACTGGAGTATTTGATCCCTGGATTGCCGATACGTTTGGTGACGCTGGGCACCTTGGTGGTGATTTTTGCGATTTCTTGGAAAGGGGCTGAAATCGCGATCAAGGCGCAGTATTTCATTCTGGGGGCGTTGCTGCTTTCGCTGATTTCGTTCTTTCTCGGGTGGTCCCCTCCCGGCGATTGGAGTTCAAGGTTTGAGCCCAACTACGGCCCTGATCTCAGCTTTTGGGCCGTGTTTGCCATCTTCTTCCCGGCCGTGACCGGTATTATGTCGGGTGTGAGTATGTCGGGTGATTTAAAAGACCCGTCGAAAAGTGTGCCCAAGGGCACGATCATGGCCGTGGTCGTGTGTTTTGTGATCTATGCGTTCCAGATGATATGGCTTTCGATCAATGCGAGTCGGGAGGAATTGATGGGGAATAATTTGATAATGGAGCGGGTGGCGTTGGTCGGACCGTTGATTTTCGTTGGCCTGTGGGCGGCGACCCTATCGTCCGCGTTGGCCAGTCTCTTGGCGGCACCGCGGACGTTGCAGGCACTGGCGCAGGACCGGGTGGTTCCCTTTGGATTGGGTAAAGGGCATGGGCCAGGTAACGAACCGCGGGTGGCGTTGATGTTGTCGGCCGGGCTGGCAGCGTTGTGTTTGTTGGCAGGGCGGTTGGATGTGATCGCGCCAGTCATCTCCATGTTTTTTCTCACCACTTACGGCACGGTGAACTTGGTGGCGGGCTTGAGTGCGTTGGCGGCTAATCCGAGTTATCGACCCACGTTCAGGGTGCATTGGTTGCCATGTTTGGCGGGAGCCGCCGGGTGTTTGCTCGCGATGTTCTTGCTCAACGCGTTGGCCACCATCGTGGCGGTGGCCAGTATCATCGGCCTGTATTCGCTGTTGAAACAGCGCCAGTATCAGACCGCCTGGGGCGATGAGCGCAGTGGCATTTGGTTCGCCTTGGCTCGGTTCGGTTTGTTGCGTTTGGCTGCTTCGCGCCAACACGTGCGCAATTGGCGCCCAGTCATTTTGGTCTTGGTCGGGAACCCTTCCAACCGACTGGCATTGGTCGAGTTGGCTAATCGTTTGGAGGCTCGGCGAGGCCTCTTGTTCTTGTCTCAAATTGTCACCGGAGACTGGGGTAAAATGGTGTCGAGGCAGGCTGGCATGCAGCGTCAGTTGCAGGATTTTATCCGGGAAAGCAGGTTGTCTGCGGTGGGGAAGACCGTGGTGGCCGATACCTTTGAACAAGGCGTCTCCACCTTATTGCAAGTGGCCGGGGTCGGTGCACTGGAACCCAATACCGTGTTGATTGGCTGGAGTGAAGATGCCCTGCGGGAGAAGGAGTTTTTGGGCGCGGTGCGACGTATTTTGGAGTTGGAGCGCAGTCTGCTGATTT
>CAXBOL010000056.1:0-12153 GCA_963977295.1 uncultured Opitutaceae bacterium | reverse complement strand
CCGCGGTGCTGCGTTGCCGGATTCGTTACTTCAGCGATGGCGCAGTCTTGGGGAGTCAGGCGTTTGTGCAGACGCAATTGGGACTTTATCAGCGTCTGACTGGTCGCCGAACGCGAACCGCCCCGCGAGAAATCCCCCGGATTGCGGATTGGGGCGATTTGATGACCTTACGTGGATTGCGCCAGGGCGGGTTCGGTTGATTTAGCTGGACCGAATTCGGCGGAGGAGGGTTGCGCTGAGCCGCCAAGGGGTTTCCGTCATCCCCATGAAAAGGTTCTGCGCGTTAACGTTGGTGTTGCTTTCTCTCGGGCTGCTCTCAGCGACAGCGGAAACTGAGGAGGAGTTTGAGGCGCGTTTGGTAAAGGCTACGGATTCTGCGACTCCGACCGTAGTGCATATTTGGGCGTCTTGGTGCTACAATTGTATTGTGGAATTTGAAGATGGGGGCTGGCCGGCTTTCATTAAAGAAAACCCGGAGATTAAGTTCATTTTCATCTCCACATGGGGGAGCGACAAAGACGACGTAGGTTTACTGGGCCGGTATGGGCTCAAAATCAGGGACTTACCAAATCTAGAGATTTGGCGACACCCAAATGAATCTAGCCGCGAAAGCGACCGAGCGAATTCACTATTGGGCGTGCGTTTTACTTGGATGCCGACCACTTGGGTGGTGCGTGATACTCGGATGCGCTATGCCATCAATTATGGCGAAGTGCGTTTCGATATGCTGAAACAAATGATCGAAGACAGTCGATCTGGACAATGGTGAGGGAATGTGTCGCGGGGCGCGAATATCCCAAGGCAGGGAATTAATTTGAAGGGACAGGCCGAAAACGAAACCTGGGTCGCTGAGGCCGAGGGCCTCGAAGCAGGGAGTGCGGGCTGAAGCTCCGTCCTACGTGACAAGGGTGGGTTTTAACCCCATAGGCACAGGACGGGGGGGAGCGTATGGTGGGCGGTTCTCGGCGCTTTGCCGGCAAGTCTATCAACCCATTCAAATTCCATGTTTCGCTCCATCTGTTCCCTCTTTTCTGTTCGCCTATTTTCGTTAGTCGCCGTTGCCGCCATGCTGCTGTCTGCGCCTACCGCTTCGGCTAATCCCCTTCCGTCCACGGCCGTCGTGTCCGAATCCGTTCGCACGAGCGATCTCGCCTCAATTCAGCAGGCGCTGGAGCATAAGCAGGTGCAACAACGCCTCGGTGAATTGGGTTTCACCACTTCGGAAATCAATCAGCGCTTGGCCAATGCCAACGACGCCGAATTGCATCAGCTCGCCATCCAATCGCAGACGATTTTGGCCGGTGGTGATGGCGGCGTCATTGTTACAGTGCTGTTGATCGTCCTCTTGGTGATGGTGATTCTGCGCATCCGCTAATCAGGCGCGATGACCTGTTTCGGCTATTCCAGCTGGGGGAAGTTTACTTCCTCGCGTGTCGCTTCCGTGCTGCTGTCGGCCCTGATGTTTTTGGGGTTGGACGTCGAGATGAACGGGGCGACACGCGAATCCGGGCTTGCGCTGACCCCTCAGTCGAGTGCCCGTTACCAGTGCGGTCCCACCACGCTGGCGTCAGTGCTTGCTTATAATGGTCGACCGGTGCCAGAGGCGACCATCGCCGCGGCAATTTACAGTCCGACTGCCCATGGGGTGTTGTTGACCGATCTCGCGTGGTATGCACGCCAAGCCGGGTTTCACACGGAGCTGCGGACCGGTAATCTAGCCGATCTACAAAATGCAGTGGCCGACGGTCTGCCGCCGATTGTGCTATTGGATGTCGGCTTTTTCGGTCTTCAACAACCGCACTTCACCGCGATCACGGCGTGGGATTCAGACGAAGTGCTCATCCTGAACACCAAGCCGGCAGGCAAGTGGATTTCCCGCCGAAAATTTGAACAACAATGGAAACTCGCTGGCTACCAATTTTTGGTCATCAAGCCGTCCTCCTGACGACACTTTGGATTCTCATTGGATTGACGGGCTGCGCCATTTCGGGCCGGCATGTAGCTTATGATGCCCTTACGCCGGAGGAACATCTGCAACTGGGCGTGAGTTACGAACACCAGGGTGAGATGGATTTGGCGTTGCGGGAATACGAACGGGCGGCAGCGGGTCCGTCGACGAGTGCGGCGCTGACGTGTCAGGGCAATATCTACTCGGCTCGCGCTGATCTACGTCAGGCTGAGGCGAAGTATCGCGCGGCACTGCAGGCGAACCCGGATAATGTTTTTGCCCTCAACAATCTGTCGTGGCAATTGGCCCATCAAGAGGGAGGCTTGGCGGAGGCCGAACGTTTGATCCGGCATGCGTTGAGCCTTTCGCCGGAGCCTCGTGAGCCTTATGAGGATACGTTGCAGACGATTTTGGGATTGAAGTGATCGGGCCGAGTGAAGACGGGGCCGGGCTGGAGCTCGGCGTTCCCAGGAGAGGACGAGTGCGGACTGAAGCACCGCACTACGGGCCGGTGAGTAGGGCGTTTTTTTGGTCGGGAGAGAGGTCAGACTTAGCGATCCAGGCGCGGGCGGAGGTGGGATCGGTGCGGAGCCATTGGCGGGCCAAGGATTCTGAACTCATGAGGCGCAAGCGGTCGTCGCTGATTTGATTGACCATTTGCGCTGCGGTGGCGGGATCGGAGCGGGTGAGACTGTTGATGGCGGAGAATCGCGCTTGTTGCTGAATCTCGCCGGCGGGCAGACTTTCGATCCAGCGAGAGGCTGCGGTAGCGTCGGCTTGGATCCACGTGTTGGCGAGCTGCTGATAAGCGCTGACGTCGGAGCCCGTGGACGGTTGTTTGATGAGCCAAGCTGCGGCTGAAGCGGGGTCGTAGTTGGACCATTGGTTGATCAGAGATCGGGTGGCGTTGGTGCGGGCTTCGGGAGAGGAAAGCGTGGTCACGTAGGCGGCGGCATCGGTGGGGGATTGGTTGGCCCATTGGCCGACCAGATTGCCGACAAACTGATCGCGGACGTTGCCCTCCGGAAGACGGTCGGCGAGTTGGCGGGCAGTTTCGGGATTAGAAGCACCGAGTTGGTGGGCCAGGTTAGCAATGATGGACGAGGCGCTGGGATCTTGGGCGATGGAGCTGAGGTAGTTGATGGCGCCGGGTGGATCGACATTGAGCCACTGGGAGGTGACGGACTGGAGGGCTTGATTGCGGTCGGCTCCGGCGGGAAGGGTGTTCATCCAGTTGATCGCCCCGGTCAGATCGTTATTGGCCCAAACGCGGGCGACATTGCCCAAGGCGTTGGAGCGGATGGATCCGTTGGGCAGGGTTTCCACGAGTTGGAGCGCGGAAGGGACATTGTGGGAGGCGAGTTGATTGGCGATTTGTTGGGTGGCTTGGTCGCGCCCTTGACCGGCAGGAAGCTGGCTCAGCCAGTCGATGGCACCAGCGGGGTCGACGTTGGCATAGCTGCCAGCGATGGTGTTGATCGCTTGGTTGAGAAACTGACCGGGCGGCAAGGCGGCAGCGAAGAGGGCGGCGAGGGAGGGATCTTCGTGGGCGAGGGTTTGAGCGATGCGGCCGATGGTGCGATGGCGTTCGGTGCCGGAGGGCAAGCTGTCGATGTAGGCGAGGGCAACTTCGGGGTCTTGGCGGGCGAGTTGACCGGCAAGGTTGGCTGAGGTTTGGCGCAAGCTTGGAGAATCGGGTAAGGACTGGAGCGCGGCGAGGGCGGCGGTGGGATCGGACTGGGCCCACGCATTGAGCACCATTTGGAGCGAGTTAGCTCGAGATTGGTTTTCGGGCAGGGTTTTTACCAGATCGAAGGCAGCCGCAGGATCGTTTTGGGTGAGTCCATTGACCGCGGCTTGAATAAATTGGTCACGGGCGAAGCCGGCAGGGATCTGCTCGGCGATGGCGAAGGCACCATTCGGATCGTTGAGCGCCATTTGGAATCCGATACTGGAATAGGCGCCGTTGGCGTTGGCCGAAGGCGGCAGCGATTGGAGCCAATTGAAGGTCGCGGTGGGATCGATCGCGGCCCAGTTTTGCGCGATGGTCGACAGCGCTTGCTGGCGCGTGTTGCCGGGGGGGAGTTGATCAAGGTAGGCGGCGGCAGCGGTGGGGTTGGTGCGAGCAAATTGGCCGATGACGTTGGGCAGGATTTGTTGCTGGTCGGAGGAGGGAAGGGTCTGGATCCATTGCAGGGCGGCCCGGGGGTCAGCTTGGCTCCACGTTTGCGAAATAGATTGGAGGACGCGGCGGCGGTTGGGGCCGGTTAGCTGAGATTCGGCTTCGCGAATCGCACCCATGGGGTCGCGGGCGGCCCAGGCGGAGAAGAAGCTCGCGGCTTGGTTGAATTGATGGGGGTTGTTCGAATAAGCGCCGGACTCGCGCGCAAGTTGCGAGAGTGAGGCGGCGTCCATGTCGGTGGCGTGTTGCAACACGGCGCGGAGGGCCGCGTCGCGCTCGCTGCCGGGTGGAAGATTGCGGGCCCATTGGGACAAAGCGGACGGATCGGTGTAGGCCCACCCGGAAAAGACGGCTTGGGTGGCACGATCCCGGTCGGTCTTGAGCGTAAGGGATTGGGCGTGTCGCAACGCGGCCTCTGGGGATATTTCAGCCCAACGGGAATGCAGGGCAAAGAGGAGCAGGAACTTGGCTTGGGAAGGCGCGGCGCGATCGAGTTCCTCCATGAGCTGAGGCAGATCGGTGGCGTCCAGGGAGTTGATGATGATTTCCCAGCGTTTGTTCATTTGCCACGTGCCAGAACGCAGGGTGCTGGCCACGAGGTCGACGATCTCAGCGATGGGCGGTTTTTCGCGGAGGTCGAGGCGGTTGATAGGCGCGGTGACCTCTGGAACTGCCGGAAGGCTATCGAGATCGAGGCGAGGTTGGGCGGAAAGAGCGGAGGCGGAGGCCGAGGGAGATGAGGAGATTCGACCAATCACAAATCCCAAGGCTCCCGTGGCGAGGATGGCGGTGGCGAGGAGGGTGAGTTTGGGGAGCTGCATGGGGCAAGGTGACGAGGAGAACAGGAGTTACCCCAGACACGAATAAGGGGCGAAGGTTTTTAAGTTTTTGGTGGAAAACGGAGAACGGGAATTTTCCATTAGCTTGAAAGTCGCGATCCGCCCGAGCTGTCGGGGTGAAGGTAGACACGAAACCACGCTTTCATGGGGGGCTGATGCAGGTGGGCCCATAGCTCGAATGAGAAAGCGATATGGATTGGCGATTGTGCTTCTCGTGGAGCGGGAAGGAAGCTTACGGTTTTAGGCTCGATGCACACCCCTGACCTATTCGAGCTCGCAGCCCAGGCGGGCGCCAACCCTTGTGAAAAAATCCCCACCCTCGTGCATGCGACGGCGGGCTCGGCTGCGACGGCCGTGGCGCATGAAATCGCGCGGATTGTGCGAGCGGCCGAAGTCGAAGGTCGTGCCGCGGTGCTGGGCTTGGCTACCGGGTCGACACCAATCGCCGTGTATCGGGAACTGGTGCGGATGCATCGGGAAGACGGATTGTCGTTTAAGAACGTCACGACGTTCAATCTCGATGAATATTATCCGTGTCAGCCGACGGCGGTGCACAGTTATCGGCGATTCATGCAGGAAAATTTGTTCGACCATTTGGATATCGACCCGGCGCGCACGCACGTGCCGGACGGGTCGCTACCGCGGGTGGCGGTGCCGGCGCATTGTGCCGACTACGAGGCACAAATCAAAGCAGCGGGAGGCTTGGACTTTCAGCTGCTAGGAATCGGTCGCACCGGGCATATCGCGTTTAATGAGCCGGGGGCCTCCGGCGCCTCGCGCACCCGGTTGGTGACATTGCATGCCACGACGCTGTCGGACAATCGGCAACTCGTGCCTGACGGCTCGTTGCCTGCGCAGGCCATCACGATGGGAGTGGGCACGATCCTCGAAGCCAAACGCGTGGTGATGTTGGCTTTGGGTGAACACAAACGCAGCATCGTGCATGAGGCGATCGAGGGGGCGGTCACCACCGATGTTTCGGCGAGTTTTTTGCAAAATCATCCGGCAGCGGTTGCGGTCTTGGATGAAGCGGCGGCGGGTGATCTTACCCGGGTCAATGCGCCGTGGCTCCTGGGGCCGCTGGCGCTGCAGAATCGGTCATGGGATGATTCGCTCGAGCGGCAGGCGGTGGTGTGGTTGGCCAAGGAGGCGAAGAAGCCAGTGCTGAAGTTAGAAGAGTCGGACTATTCGCGGTATGGCCTGGAAGAACTGTTGGCGCACGGCGGATCGGCTTATGAAATCAATCTACGCGTGTTTCGTCGTCTCCAAAATACCATTACGGGATGGCCGGGTGGCCGGCCTGATAAAGGCGTGGAACTGCCGCCGTCGCGTCGCGTGTTGGTGTTTTCGCCGCATCCCGATGACGATGTGATTTCGATGGGAGGGACTTTGGCGAGACTCACCAAGCAAGGCCATGACGTGCACGTGGCTTATCAAGTTTCCGGAGCCAACGCGGTGTCGCCCTCCTTTATGGCGCGGCAGCTCGATTTCGTGCGCGAAGGGGCGGCCGTGTTGGGCGAGGCCGCCGCGGCGGCGTGCAGCGATGAGATGTCAGCCGATGATCGGCGGGCGTTGGCCACGGCGGTGCGGCGGGCGGAAGCGCGCAGCGCGGCGGGAGTCGCGGGTGTGGGGCCGGAACGGTGTCATTTCTTAAACCTGCCGTTTTATGAACGCTCGGGGCGGGCGTTGGGAGACGATGACATGGCGGCGATGCGAAAAATTCTCGCGGACGTGCGCCCCGAACAGATTTATGCGGCAGGTGATCTGGCAGATCCCCATGGCACGCACCGCATCTGTTTGGAACTGCTGACAGCCGCGATTGAAGCGGAGGCAAAAGAGGGTGCAGCATGGGTAAAGGCGTGCGATTTTTGGTTGTATCGCGGAGCGTGGGGAGACTGGCGAGCGCATGAGATTGATCGGGCTATTCCACTCAGTCCGGCAGAGGTATTGCTCAAGCGTCAGGCGATTTTACGGCATCAGAGTCAGAAGGATGAGACGCCGTTTCTGGGTGGCGATGAACGCGAGTTTTGGCAGCGGGCGGAAGACCGGACGCGCGATGCAGCGGAGCTTTATCGATCCTTGGGTTGGGCGGAGTATGCCGCGCTCGAAACGTTCGCGCGGTGGCACCCGGTGGGCAGTGGCGGACAGTGATGTCCGCCGTTTAAGTTGAAGCAAAAAGTTGAAGAGCCGACGTGAAACGTCTTCAGCGCGCCGAGCGGTCACGCCCTACGGTTACTCGACGGCGCGGTATTCGCGGGGGGCGGGATAGTAGGGAGTCCACCACGCGTCGAGGGCGGCGAGGAGCTGGGCGGCCTTGGCAGGTTGCGAGGCGGCGAGGTTCGTCGTTTCGTGCGGGTCTTGAGCGAGGTTGAAGAGCTCGAGAGGGGCCGGAGCTGCGGCCAGGGGCTGGTGGGCGATGAGTTTCCAATCGCCATCGACGGTCCAACGGGAGTGCAGGCTCTGAGCCGGAACAAAAATGTTGGCGATGTCGTGGGCGAATTGTTCGCCGTAGATGGCGCGGCGGCTAGCTACGGCCTTGGAATCGGTCAGGTTGATGCCGGGGAGAGTCGCGGGCGCCTCCACGCCGAGCAGAGCCGCGAGAGTGGGCCAGACGTCGAGGTTGCTGGCGAGGTGAGTATCGTCGTGGAGCGGGGTGATTTTACCGCGCCACGAAACCATGATCGGGGAGCGAATCCCGCCCTCGTAGGGAGTAAGTTTCGAGCGGGGAGCAAAGCGATTCACCATGGAACCTTGAATCCAGCCGTTGTCGCACACGTAGATGATGATCGTATTCTCGCGCTCGCCGCGGGCCTCGAGTTCGGCGAGGAGTTCGCCGCAGGTTTGGTCGAACCAATCAACGTTGGCCCAATAGCGAGCCACTGCTTCGTTGGGAGCGAGAGGCAGATACCGGGCGAGGATTTCGGCGGGCGGGGTATGGGGAGAGTGGGGCAGAAAAGGTGCGTGCCAAATGAGCCACGGCCTTTGAGCGGTTTCCGCCTCGTCCAGAAAGGAGATGATGGGGGCGTGGCCTTTGCGACTGATGGTGAGTCCATCGTCGCCGTGGCGACCGGGATTGCCCTTGGTCATGGCGTGAGTAAAGCCAGCCGTTTCGCGCGGATTGCCCTCCCACCACTTACCGGTTTGCAGAGCAAGGTAGCCCCGCGAGGTGAGATCGCGAATGAAGTTGGGGTGGCGAGCGAAGTTCTGAATCACCGCGTTGTAGACGGGTGCGAGCTGAGGATTTTGACGCGAGGTCATCGCATTGGAGCCATCGAGCGGCACGGCGGGATCGTTGCCCGAAACCCAATGCTCATGGGGATAGAGTCCGGTGGCGATAGAGGCGAGGGCGGGGCGGCAGAGGGCGACGGGAGTGTAACCGCGAGTAAAGGTGAGAGACTCGGTGGCGAGTTGATCGAGGTGGGGCGTCTTGATCGAAGGATGCCCCATGAATCCGTAGTCGGTCCATGCCTGGTCATCGGAGATGATGAGCAAAACGTTGGGGGACTTGGCGTGGGACGAAGCGAGGGTGAAGACCGCTAAGAAGCCGACGAGCAGGCCGCGGGCGGGGAGGAGGGGGGAACTGGATTTGGTCACGGGAAGGGTATGGGGAGTTTGAAAGATAAAAAGGGGATCAGCCTGCTGTTTTTAACCACGAATGGACACGAATAGTGCTCACTACCGTCCGCTGGAATGTGGAGTTGGGTGTAGAGGATTGAGGGGAAGCACTCCTGTATGTGGCTGAATTAGAGTTCGGGGATGGGGTCTTGGGGGTGAATCACGGTGCCTTCCCAGACGGGGGTGGCGTCTTGGTATTCGAGAAGGCGATTGGCACTGCCGGGAGCGGGCGGCGCGTTGTAGGCGGGAATCCAGCGGGCGAGATCTGCCTTGGCGGCGGCGAGGTCGGTGCGGTGGGCGAGGTTGTGCCATTCGTTGGGATCGGCGCGAACGTCGTAGAGTTCTTCGCTGCCATCGGCATAGCGGATGTAACGCCAGTCTTCGGTGCGCACGGTGTTGTTGCCGGCGTTGTGATTGGTGATGGCAGGCCAGGGACGCGGAGCTTGGGCGTCGGCGAGTTGGGGGGCGAGCGAGTGACCCTCCAGGTGCTCCGGGGCTTCAATGCCAGCGAGACTGGTGAGCGTGGGGTAGATGTCGAGGAGTTCGGCGGGGCGGCCGCTGCGATCGACGGCGATGCCGGGGCCAGCGAAAATGAGGGGCACGCGAGTCGACCGTTCCCAGAGCGTATTCTTGCCGGTAATACCTTTCTCGCCGAGGTGCCAGCCGTGGTCGGACCAGAGGACGACAATAGTGTTGTCGGCTTTGCCGCTGGCTTCGAGGGCATCGAGGAGTCGGCCGACCTGAGAGTCGACAAAACTGATGGAGGCGAGGTAGGCGCGCACGAGCGGTTTCCACTCATTTGCTTCCTGCAAAAACTTGAGGCGAGGTTCCGGGAGTTGCCAGTGAAGATACCACGAGAAGCGCGGGGTATCGTCGCGGTCGTTGGGCAGCACCGGGGGGAGTTGCAAGGTCTTCTCGGGGTAGAGATCAAACCACTGTTGGGTTGCATAACACGGCACGTGGGGTCGGGCAAATCCGATGGCGTAGAAGAACGGATTGGCGTCGGGATGATCCTTTTCGGCGCGGAGGGTTTCGACTCCCCAGGTGGCAGTGATGTAGTCGCCCTGTAGGTCGTCGGAGGCCGGGAACACGCCCCAGTCGACGAGTTTGTGAGGAGCGGGCGTCTCGACGAATTTATGTTCGGGGAAGGGGCCGAAATCAGCGCGGGGGCCGTAGACATCGAACTCGGCGGCGCGATCGGCGGGAGGCGGAAAGCTGTGATAGATTTTACCTGCGATGCCAGTGCGGTAGCCCGCGCGTTTGAAGGCTTGCGGGAGGGATTCGAGATCGCGGAGTTGGGGCACACTGCGGAACCAGGGGGCGAGGGCGTAGACGCCGG
The DNA here is from genome assembly GCA_963977295.1 of uncultured Opitutaceae bacterium. GTDB lineage: Bacteria > Verrucomicrobiota > Verrucomicrobiia > Opitutales > Opitutaceae > Actomonas. The sequence goes on along the minus strand of CAXBOL010000056.1, from coordinate 2,230 downwards.
TCGTGGAAGGCCGCAGGCCCGTCATGAGGCTGGTGCGGGACGAATTGCAGAGCGGGGTTTGGCAATGCGCGTTGGTGAACGTCGTGCCGCGCGCGGCGAGGCGATCCATGTGAGGCGTCTGCACCTGCGGATGGCCTCGGAGGGGGCCGACCCAATCGTTGAGATCGTCGATGGCGATCATGAGGACATTGGGGCGGGCAGGATCGGCCGCGGTCGCAGCGAAAAGGCCGGAGCAGGTCATCAGAATCGCCAAGCAGGCGAAGCGAAAGTGCTGGCGGGGAAGGGGCGCGAAGGAGCTCAGAGGGTGATTTGGCACAGGGTAAGTGAGTTTTGGTGGCGGGCGGGGTAGGCGATCGCGAATCGTTCGCGGCAGCAGCGTGGCAAGGGCTCCGGCCAAGATCTACCCAATTTTTACCGAATCGCACATGGGAAAGGGAAGGACAACGGCCGGATACTGGTTTTCAAATAGGTCCTTGTCGGGAGCCGACGCCAACTATGGGCATCGTTTCCAACTCTATCATTTTTTTCTTATCTCATGCCGCAAGATCTTCTGGCCCTCACCGACTTGGAACCTCCCATGGGCGATCTGAGTATTGGCAATCGATTGGACACGGCGCGTTCGGTATGGACTCAGGCGGAAGCGGGGGAAGAGGGACTCTCGCGTTCACGGATCATTCACCAGCGGATTCTGCGCCCTGGCAACTGGGGGTGCGGCCGGCGCGCGGATATCATAAGTGTGCGAGTGAGGTGGATCAGGACTGGATCACCTCGTTTCGGGTCAAGAGGCGGCATCGCCGGCGATGGACGGAAGTGCTCCGGGTTGAAAATTTGCCGAAACCACGCACGGACCGCCTGCATTGGTTCGATCTCGCGGGAATGGACGCCGATGCCGTGATCATTGAAGTGCGGCGTTGTGGGGTCGATGGCGGATGGACCTCGTGGAACACCGCGATGGGCGCATTCGAATTGTGGGGCGAACTCGTGGCACTGCTTGGTCCGCGCCTTGAACGCCGATTGCAGGTGGTTGAAACGAACCTGAGTAAATTACCCGTCGGCGTCAGTGCGACGCTGGCGGATGGGACAGTCCGCTTTCGCACGGCCGATTTCAGCGTGGGGTTTCGCTTGGACCGTCCGGCGTGGTCGTGGCTGAGTCTGGCAATTGAGGATAATTGTTTGTTGGATACGAATCTGCTGCTGACCAACCCCGTGAAGTGCGATCAAGGGTTGCAACTGCATCCAGTTGGGGCGCCTCCTCGCGTGGCCCCGGCGGTGCGGTGTGATCTGAGTGGAACCGTGACAGTGGGCGGCGGGGACGTGACTTACGACGTGGTGACCGGGGGGCAGCACTACCGCTACCGGTGGCAGGTGCGGTCGAGTGGGATGACCTTAAAAGTGACACGTGAGGCGAAGCGGGCGGAGGTGGTTTGGAGCAGTGCGGCGTGGATGATCGGCTGGTCCAATGATGTCTCGCCCACTCACGCGGTGGGAGGCTTGGTGCGAAAAGGAGAGAGTGGCACCTTGACCTTGCCGACATGGATCAATGCGCCGGGGTTTGGCACGTGGTTGATTGAGTCGGACGATGCGACGGCCGGCTTGCGGTCAGAGTGTCGCCGATCGGCGGGATTGAATGTGGTGGAGTTCAAAGTTGGAGAAAGGGCTGAAAAAGACGGCACCCATCGGCTGCTGCCCGGGCGCTATGAAGCCACGTTTCGGATGCGACCGCTGCGACCCACGTTGCCGTTAAAACAAGACACGCCGGCAGTGGTGCGCCGGGCATTGGAGCGCACCACCTACCGGGCTGATCTGGGCACCTTGAGCAATAGTGGGGCGTCGATGGGCTGTCCCATTTGCGCGGATACGTGGATGGCGGTGCTGCCCAGGCTCGACTTGAGCGGGGGCCTGGCCGGTGGACCGAGCGGGGTTGATTTGATCCGGATTTCACTGGAGCGACTGCTCGACGGTGGACCGGGCTATGCGGCCGGGGTGGTGTCTCACGGCGGCCAGCAACACGAAGCGGACGATGAGTATTTGATGACGGGAGCAGCGACGTTGAGGGCGTTGGGTGAATACTTGAGCAACTATGCCGACGCCAAATGGTATCGGGCGAACCGGACCGTGATTGCCGAAAAGATTCGGTTGATGCGGGCGCGGGACCTCGATGGTGACGGCTTGATCGAGAGTAAGTATCGGACCGGCGTGAGTGGGTCGGGGCAATGGAGCACGTGCTGGC
>CAXBOL010000055.1:0-12183 GCA_963977295.1 uncultured Opitutaceae bacterium | reverse complement strand
CGACGCAGACCGAGGCGCGGGTGGATCCCACCACCCAGCGATTGGTCGTTACCTTCAATAACGATGACGGATTGAACCGCGCTTTGCTCAAGTTCATTGGCACAAACGAAGTCTGGTATGTCCGTTTGTTTACGCAGAAGGCATCCAACCAGCCCACCTTGGTGATCACGGATGGGGGTTCCGGTTACACGAGCGCGCCGACGGTCCTCTTTGCCGACGGGGGCAACGGCGCCACCGCCATCGCCACCGTTTTCGACGGTAAAGTCACGGCCATTACGATGACGAATCAGGGCTATGATTTCACCGCCGACACGATAGTCTTTCTTTCGGGGGGAGGCGGTTCAGGCGCAAAAGTCGACTTGTCTGAAGTCAGGTTCCTCGAGAGCGATGCGGATTATGCGATCCGAGATAGTGCCATTGTCGGCGACCGCCTCACTGCTCCTGATGGATACGAAATGGCGGGTTACCTCGCCTCAGGCACGGGCTACAATCCGGGTGCTTATATCGATCCCTTTGCCGTCGGCATGTCCGAGGCCGCCCGGGGGGCGATCATTCCGGTCAATGCCGTGCCGGGCGACGATGAGCTCAAGGTTTGGTGGTTCAAAAAGATCGTGCCGACGAGCGCGAGTTTTGAACCGTTCTACGTGCCCGCCAAGGTGGGCACCTACACCGTGGTTTATCCGACGGACTCACCGTTGATCGTGCTGGCGTCGAATAATGGCAGCGGGGATCTGAGTCCGGCGGAAATTGCGGGCAGCGTTTACGTCCAAAATGATCGCGAGCAAATAGGGTTCAATCCGAACGAGGAGCATGCGTTAGCCCTGGCGGGTCGGATATACGCCTTGCGTGACGATCTCAACACGACGGCGGAGCAGGTCGGCACTTACACCTCTGAGCCGTTTGTGCTGCTCAGTTACACCGACCCCGTCGACAATCGGCCGGCGATGCGGGCGTTCAAGGTGCTGCGCGAATTGGACCTCGATGGCACGGTCAACGACCAGTTGTTTCATTACGCCGTCACGGCGGGCACTCAACTGCAAGGGCCCATGCCGTTGCCGCTGCTGCCCCTGCCGATCGATCTTAACGGCAATGTCGCCAATGAGGAATCCGCGGGTTGGTTCGAATGGCCAAACTATTGGTCCTACGTGCCCGAAGTCCCACCGGATGCCACCGCGCCGTCGCACTACGCCAAGTTCACTTTTAAGGACCGCAAGGGTTACGATTGGGTTTACCGCGGCACCCATGGCCCCGCGTCGGTGAACACGCTTTCCTTGCTCAATGCGGGGAGTGGATACACCTCGGCTCCGACGATCACCTTTTCGGGTGGGGGAGGCTCGGGAGCACGCGCCTATGCGACGGTTTCGGGCGGTAAAATTATCGACCTTGAGGTGGGGTATTGGGAAAATGGGGGATCGGGCTACACTTCCGCGCCGACCGTGGTCATCAGCGGGGGGGGCGGCACCGGCGGTTCTGCGACGGCCCTGATTGGACCCACGATGGGGATGCTGTTCCACTACCCGATGCAACCCGGTTTTTATGTGCCGGGAGTCGCCACGCAACCTGCGCTCGGGGATGTGTTGCCTTACTTGCGGAACCTTTCGTGGAACCTTGACGGGACCTCGGTGGGCGATCCTGTGACCGGCAAGCCGTTGGAAATTGTCTACCGTCCCGTCTGGCCCGATAGTGCACCTGAACTGCGGATTGCGGAGAGCTTGACCCTGCCAAAATTTGGCCTGCCGGCCGTGCTGACGCAGACCAGCGCGCAAGTGCTCTACCAGCAGTCAGTTGCCGTGGGAGGATCGGCGATGCCCAGTGTCACCCTGCATGACCCGATCCGGGAAAAAACCTATGCGTTCGGTGCCGCCAATCAACTCGATGCAGTGCCTGGGTCGGTCTTGACCACTGACTACCAAGGCAAGACCTTCTTCCAAGGCGTGCCGCCCCATCTGCAGGATCGGATCTTCTACGATGGTAGCCGTGGCACCAAGGGGGCCCTCGTGTTGCAGGGCAAATTCGTCGACGAAATCGCGGGTGAAGATTACCTCAGCCTCAACGTGCTCAGCGCCGATGATGTGACCGCACTGAAAGCGCTGTGTGGGGGCACCGATCCCAACCAGACCAAGTGGAACACGGCGATTGATGGACTCACCACGGCGGTGGAAACCTTCGTCGAAAATCCGGCGGTGCCCGGCACCTACGTGTCCGACGGTTCACCTACGGCGGTCAATGGCACCGCTCTCGCCAAAATTTCCGATTCGGATACGGCGGTCGTCAATTACGCCCTGACTGCGACCGGCTATGGCAGTGGATGGGTCTCGATGCTCTTTGGTGACGGCGAAGCGTTTACGCCGGAAGGTGAGCCGGTCAGTATCTCTGTATTCAGGATCGCACCACGGCTGAACACGGGTGAATTGAAAGTCGAACCGTCCAGCAATCCGTTGGATGAGATGGTTTCGATACGTCACTCGGGTGACTTTGCGGCCAACCCCGGGGACTATGAATTTGAGTGGCGTTACGCGCCGCCCCAGGACGGGGCGGCGCCGCCGACCTACACCTTCGCGATGTCGGCCGTCAACTCCGAGACGTGGCAAATGGTGGCGAATCCGACGAGTGGTCTGCCCGACTCAGCCGAATACGCCAGCGCGTCCCCGGCCGTGTCACTGCCGTTCTCCCTCGCCATTCAGACTGACGCGACGCGACTACTGACCCAGCCTGGTCGCGTGGCTCGTCGCTCGAGCGATGTTGACTTCTCCTCCGGCGTTCCGGGGCGGATCGTGTTCAGTGCTGCCTTCACGGACCCGAATGCGGGATTTGTGCTCTATGTGAACGGCGCCCCGGCGATGGCCTCGAATGCCGCGAATGTATTCACGAACATCACGCCGTCGAGCGGACTGGTGACCGGAGGTCTCGCGCAACAATTTGAAGTGGAACCCAATGCCTTCCAAGCGGGATCAAATCGGATCGAAATCGCCCAGTTTACGTCCTCCACGGTAGACTTCCAAGGCTCGGTGAACTTCCGCTTTCACGTCTCCACGGAAACCGACCAAGTCGCCGGGTCATCCACATGGATCACTCCCAACGGCGTGTTGAGTAGTCAGGTGACGGTTGGTGGGGCCCCCACTTCTCCGTTAGGCAGTGCGCTCTTGGTGCTGGCGGATAATTATTTCACCCTGCGGTATCGGCCCAAGATCGACCGGGGTAACATCCTGGCGCCCGGGGCGGATCAAAGTGCGGTCGGCTGGTCCCGATGGGCGCAACCCAAGCTCGTCGAAGGCTGGATCAAGCGGGTGCTCGCGGGAATCAATCCCTTTAACCAGCGCGTGGCGGATCTCTACAACAGTGCGGTGAATACCGACGTCTCCTTGCTCACTCAGGCCGGCACACGATGGGAAGGCGACATCTCGCTCAACCTCGCCAATATTGAGGAGTTCGGCCTGATTGAAATTTACGAAACGGTGCTTAAGCGGGGTAAGGCTATCAGCATCGATTCCGGTTACGACTATGGTCCGGCCAACGATGCGTTGCTCGCGGCGGGTTACCTCAACGACCTCTACACCCTGCTTGGTAATGAAGCCTATGCCGATGCGGCCAATCCCACGATTTCGATCGATGACAGTTCGACCGTCACCGAGGTGAACACGTCGCGCTTCTCGTTCGAGGGCCAAGTCAAAAGTGTGCTCGAAGAGGAATTGGCGCTCCTGCGCGGTCGCGACGATTTTCTCGCTCCCGGAGTGACGGTTTCTCCCGCCTACAATCGGATGTATTGGAATTACACCCGAGGCATAAATTCCGGCGAAGCGCTCTATGCGGCCAACTACAATATTGCGGAAAAGACCGGCAGTTCGGCCGCCGACGGTAAAGTGGATGCTGCGGATGCTCAGCGCATGTTCCCGCAGTCGCATGGTGATGCGTATGGTCATTATCTTACGGCGCTCACGGGCTACACCCAATTACTGCAAAGCCCGAGCTTCACGTGGACCCCTCGAAGTGAGGCCGTCACGGTGTTGGGCCAAGCCGTGCAGGTGGACTACTTTGACGAGCGCAAGTTTGCCACGGCAGCCGTCAATTTGGCTCGCACGGCGCAGCAAGTCATCGCGTTGACGCATCGCCAAAACTATAACGACGATACCGCTGCCGGCTGGGGTCACTTCCGCGATGGCAAATACAATGCGAGCACCGGGGTCACCCGTGACTGGGGAGTCGATGAATGGACTTCACGCGGCACACAAGGCGCCTACTTCAATTGGGTGCTGGGCAATTCGATCCTGCCCGACGAGGACACTAATTCGCAGCACACCGGGGTGCAGGTCATTGATCGCACGACGGTGCCTGAGTTGCGCCAACTGCCGACCTTGGCGGATGAATTTCAGGCGAAGATCGATTCAGCCAACGCGCACCTCAACCCGCTGGGATTGAGTCCCGATGCCATCGCCTTCGATATTTCCCCCTCCGAGCTGAAGTCCGGTAAATCGCACTTTGACCAAATCTACGAACGGTCGCTCCGCGCGGTGAATAATGCGAAGGGAGCCTTTGATCAGGCCGCCCGCATGACGCGACTTCTGCGAAATCAGGAGAATCAAATCTCGGGCGCCAACGACACCATCTTCGACGAGGAGTCTGCCTTTGAAGTGGCGCTCATCGAAATTTACGGGACGCCATATCCCGCTGAAATCGGCGCGGGTAAAACCTATGCGCAGGACTATAAGGGCCCCGACCTTCATCAGTCGTTTATCGTGGATCGTCCTTCCAGCCTCGTCGATCCGTCCCAAACTTATACCGTGACCACGCAGCAGCTCACGAACGTGACCCAGTTGGACAGTGCCAACTTCGTTTCCAGCTACGTGCAGCAACGCCATGACGCCGAGTTCACGTCACGCAGTGTGACGATCCAACCGGATCGTTTTATCCAGTTCTCCGATGTGTGGAATGGTGGGGCATCCATGGGGCAACGGGCCACCACGGGGACTTTGCAGCAGGCGCTATTGGATACGTATCAAGCGACGGTGGATCTGCAGGCGGCGGGTGAAACGCTGACTCAACGCCATCGGACGTTGGCGCGTCAGCGTCAGTTGCTCGTCGGCATGATTAAACTGCATGCCGACACCCTGGATCGCCAGGGGGCAGCGACCGTGGAAGTCCTGCGTTTAAGGCAAGTGCAAGTCGGGTTCGAATTGTCGGCGGAACTGGCCTCCAGCTCCGGCGATATCGCTTACCAATATTTCGACGCCTTGTCGGAGGCCCCTCCTCGGTCGGTCGGGTTTTCCAACGATCTGGGATCGATTGCCAAATCGGCGCTGAAGGCCAGCGGAGCGGCGCTTGATGGGGGGCTTAAGTTACTCGCAGTGGGTCTCTCCAGCGGGGCCCGGTTGGTCGAAATTGATCAGGAGCGGACTCAGGCGTTCATGGAGTTGGAGCTCACGAGCTCCGGTTTCGATTACGAAGAACAACAGGCGGTCTACGAATATCAGTTGGCGCTCAATGCCCTGTCTTCGGATTTCTACGAGATCACGCAACTGGCCACCGGAGTGCAGCGGGCCAACGAGGAGGTCCGTAACCTTCTGGCAGCGGGCAATGCGTTGCAGGCCGACCGCGAGACCTTCCGGCAGCGGGCCGCCGCCAAGATTCAGGGTTACCGGACCCGGGACCTCACGTTCCGCACGTTCCGCAACGAAGCGCTGGAACAATATCGCACGCTCTTCGATTTGGCGGGTCGCTACACTTATCTCGCCGCCAAAGCTTACGACTACGAGACCGGTCTGCTGGGCTCGACCGCCGGGCAGTCCACGATCGATGCGATCGTCTCGTCCCGAGCCCTGGGTGATCTGACGGGGGGCGTGCCGCAGGCCACCGTGAGCACCCTCGGCGATACGGGTTTGGCGGGCACGATGGCGCGCCTGCAAGCCGACTGGGCGGTGGCCAAACCACGACTGGGGATCAACAACCCCGATACCAACGGCACCGTGTTTTCCTTACGTCGCGAACTGTTCCGCTTGCGACCGGATGCTGCCGGCGACGACGCGTGGCAGCAGACCCTCGAACAGCACTTTGTGAGCGACCTGATGTCCGATCCCGACGTCGCCGCCTACTGTCGTAGCATCGGCAAGGCTGACGGCAGTGCGGTGCCGGGCATCATTATCCCGTTCAGCACCTTGATCCAAAAAGGCTACAACTTCTTCGGCATGCCCTTGGCGGCCGGTGACCATGCCTACAGTGACTCCAACGTTGCCACGAAGATCTACAGCGTGGGCATGGTGTTGCGGGGTTACGTGGGGATGGATGCTTACGCCACCGGACAACTTAACGCCAGCGGCCCCAACACCGCCGCGGCCAACAGTCTCAGCGCGAGCCCCTACCTCTACCTGATCCCGACCGGCACCGACTACATGCAGGCGCCGCCATTGGGGGATACCGGCACCGTGCGGGCGTTCACCGTCCATGACCAAGCCTTGCCGTTGCCGTTCAACCTCGGGGCGACGGACTTCTCCGACACGCAGTTCTTTAATGCCAACGGCACCCTGACCGAGAAACCGTGGATCCTCCGCAAACATCAGGCTTTTCGTCCGGTCGATGATCCGGCGTTCTTCTACTCGTCGGTCCCGAGTGAATTCAGTAATTCACGATTGATCGGACGCAGTGTTTGGAATGGCGGATGGAAGATCGTCATTCCGGCCTACACCCTGCTGAACGACGAGCAGGAAGGCCTCAACCGATTCGCCGCGAGTGTGAAGGACTTCGAGCTCTTCTTCCGCACCTACTCCAACTCCGGGAATTAAGTCATGAAACGTTGGATACTATCCGGTTTCGGTTTGATTCTCTTGGGCACGGGAGTCTGGTGGCTCAATCGTGAGGCAGAACCTGCCGTTCATTCCCTCGCCTGGGAAGATACCTCAGACGAGAAATTGAAGCTCCAACTTAACCAAGTGGAGGTTTTTCAACGCGCATTTTGGCGTCGACCCCGTGAACAGGATCAGATCGTCAATGCCGAACGCCGACATTGGGTCACGGACGGAGTCGAAAAGTGGCAGTGGTTTATCGAGGTTAAGCCCGGCGCAGACTTCACGGCATGGCTGCTGACAACTAACCCGTTCGATCTCGAGTTAGTGCCCACGGCCAGTGCTAAAGTCGACCTGTCCACCCCGCCAGACTGGATGCCTGCGGGGGAGAATCTGGCCAAGCTAGTCCACTACCAAAAACGAGGCGGAGCCTTCCACGTGTTTCATGATCCAGAGCAGAATCGACTGTTTGCTACGGACCATGGGGGCGGATTTACCCTCGCGCAAAAATGACGATCAACCGCATGAAAATTTCCGTATCTTTAAATCGTTCCGTCGTCGTTTTTGCGATTCTGTTACTGAATTCAGCCGCAGGGAGAGCCGTGGCGCAGGTCGCCTCGTCTGCGCCCGTCGGTTATATTGTGCAGACCATTCCGGCCGAGCAGAGTCGATCTTTCTCGGTGCCTTTGGATGCTCCGGCGTCGAGCCAGGCGGACTCGGTCGGGCGACTCACCGAAGTAGGTGAAAATTGGTTTGATAACGCAGATGCCGAGTGGACGGCGGGGGCATTCTCGTCGGTTGAAGCCCCTTACTTCATTCGTCTGACTTCCGGCATCCAAACGGGTCGCCTGTTCCGAATTTCTAATCCCGCCAATACGGCGACTCGGGTTTATGTGGCTGATGACGGGTTGACGCTCTTGGAACTGAACATCGAAGTCGGCCCAAATGGAGCGAGATACGAAATCATTCCCGCCGATACCTTGGCCACGCTACTGGGCACCGCGGCCGACTCCTCGCTGGTATTGCAGGGGGCCGCCGATCCGTTGCTGGCAGACCTGGTGCAGATCTGGGGCGGGGCATCGTGGATCAATTTCTATTTTAACACCGATTGGGGTCGTTGGGCCCGGGATCGCGACGTCGCCGGCAGTCCAAGCCGCAACAATTTTCTCTTACGACCCGATCGGGGCGTAATGATCACCCGGCGGGGCAGCACGCCGTTGGCCATCGCGGTGGTGGGACGAGTGGCGGTGACTCCGCCCCGATTGGTTCACACGCGCACTCCCAACGCCTTTACTTTTCTCGCTACGATGCAGGCGACGGATACCACGTTGGGAGAACTGGCCCTGCAAAAGGTGAGTCGCTCGCAAGATTGGCTCGGGGCCGCGACATCGAATGAGGCGGATCTCATCGTCGTTTGGGAAGGGGCGTCATGGTTCAGTTTTTACTACAATACGACGACCAGTCACTGGCAACGGGTGGGCGACCTTGGCACTGACCGTGACGGCTACGTCATCAAGGCGGGAACGCCGGTTTTCGTGCAACGGCGGCAGGCGGGACTCACCAGTGCAGAACGGACCCTTCGTTTCCCTGCGATAGGTGGCTGAACGAGTCAAAATTCACGCTGCCCTCATGACGTTGATCGCTTCCCTTTTCAGTCTTTTCGCGAGTATTCGATCTACACGCTCTGCGGTTGGTTGTGTCGAAGCGATGGCTAGGGTGGGACTCGATCAATCGACCAAGTCAGTCGTGAGTGAGCGAGAAAGCGGAGGGAACTCGTGAACGCGCGCAAGCTCTGTTTTTGGCTCTCGTTATTGATCGCGATCAGTCCAGCGGGCCCGGTCACCGCCCAGACGTTTTTATTGGACGATTTTAATAGCGGGACCGCGACCGGCGCCGCGTTGCCGGGCAGCAGTTGGGCCGGCAACGTCACGCAAAACGCTGGCACGATCACCGTCGGCGGCTCGGCGCTGGACGAAAACGGATGGTATGCGCCGGCGGTCAATGTCGATGCCACGGGGATGAATTACGTCACGATCACGGGTCAACGCGAAGCGGATAATGCCGCGCCTGCTCTCGCCATTCAATTCGAAGATCCGAATCTAAATACGTCCGTGTTTTCGGTGGCGACGATTCAGTTTGCGGTGGGCGAATTGACGATGGTGCGTATCCCGATTCTCAGCTGGTCAGCGGGGTTTGATTATACTCAAATCGTGGCCTGGAATTTTGGCGGAGGTTCCCCGGGCACGGTTATGTTTAATATGACATTCGACGAAATTCTATTGGAGAGTTTCGTGCTTACGGCGCCGGCCATCACGTCGATTGCCGCGACGAAGACCGTCACCGAGGGGAATGCGGTCTCCTTTACCGTGGTCGCAAGCGGCACCGACCCGTTGACGTATCAGTGGTTCAAGGACGGTGCGGAACCGGTCTCGTCCCATGCGTCGGCGACCACGGCGACGCTCACCTTTAGTGCGGTCACCCCGGACGCCGCCGGCGGTTACACCTGCAAAGTGACCAACAGCGTCGGCAACGCGACCAGTCCCATTTTTACGCTCGTGGTGAAACCCCTCGCGGTGGTGACGCTGTCCGGTTTGTCGCCGACCTACACGGGGTCGGCGCTCCCTGCGGTCGCCGCGACGACGCCGAGTGGATTGACCGTGGACCTCACTTACGATGGCTCGGCCACTGCGCCGGTCAATGCGGGCTCCTACGCGGTGATCGCGACCGTCAACGACTCCAGCTATCTCGGATCGGTCAGTGGCATTCTCGTGGTGGCCAAACGTAACCCCATCATCACCTGGAATGCCGGAGGCCCGCTGGAGAGTGGGGCCACCCTGACCGCCTCCAACCTCAACGCCTCCGCCAACACCGCCGGTTCTTTCGAATTCGATCCTCCGGCGGGCACCGTTTTGGCCTCGCGAGAGCATGAACTCACGGCCCAGTTTACTCCCAGTGATGCAGGCAATAATTTGTCCGTCACGACCACCCGCTTGTTGGCGGTCGGCATTGATCCTCCGACGGTGCAAACCGCTCCTTCCAATCAGACCACCATCCGCGGGCAGGCGGTGACTTTCGCCGTGATCGCGATGGGCGAGGGCACGCTGAAATATGAGTGGAGCAAAGGCGGGGAGGTGTTGCCCGATGCGATCGCCGCGACGTTGCCGCTGAGCAATCTGACTCTGGCTGATGCGGGTGAATACAGCGTGCGGGTCTATAGTGCCGCCGGTTCGGCTCCTGACCGCTCGGCGCAACTGGTGGTCTTCGATGTTGAAGCTTCACAAGCGACCACGGCGGGGGGGTATGTGGCGGGTCGGAATCTGACGATCACCAACACGTTGACCTATGCCGGAACGTTTTCGCTGTCTTCGCTGACCTGGAGCGTTTTGCCCCCGGCCGAAGTGGGGGGAGCGAAGTGGTTGTTTGTCGCCAGTTCGGGGGATGATACCGCCACCAAACCCACGGTGGGCGATGCGGACCTGTTGGACTGGCAGTGGACGACGGTGCCGCCGAGTCCGTTCACCTTCTCCTATCAAATGTCCGTGCCGGCTGCGACGACCGGCACTCCGACCCTGGCGAGCATGATTAACCTGACCATTGATGGCGTCGCGGTTGAAGCATTGGCGCGACCCGATCCCTTGAATATCGATCCGGCCGCAACTCGGCACTCGGCCGACTTCGATCAGAACTTTCAGCTCAATTTGTCCGAACTCTTAAGGGTGATCGAACTCTACAACACGCGATTTGGCACCACTCGCACCGGTCGGTATCAAGCCGATGCGGGAAGCTCCGATGGCTTCGCGCCGGACGCCACGTCAGGCAGTGGGGAGGCGACGACGTTGACCCAATTCCATTCCGCGGACCCCGATCAAAACGGCCTGTTGAGCCTTAGCGAATTACTGCGGGTCATCGAGCTCTACAACTTCCGCGAAGGCACCACGCGAACGGGGCGTTATCATGTGTCACCTGGCTCGGTGGATGGTTTTGCGCCCGGTGCCGAACCGTAGAGTTTGCGGTGAACGCGCCTTTTCAAGTTCCGGAGGAAGTGTCGTGTCGTGCGCCTCAGCCCAGTCTCTCGCGCCAGTAGCCGGGTATCCGGTGCAGGTGCATTACCGCCACGATCCAAACGTGATCGGCCTCGACCATGTAAACCACGCCATACGGGAAGCGTTCGGCGAAGTGGCGCCGGGCGGGCGGATCAAACTGGCGGAAAGTGTGCGGATATCGGCAGATTTCCTTCATGAGCCGCTCCATTTCGAGGTAAAACTGCGCGCCTAACGTCGGGCTGATCTGCGTGTAGTAGTCTATCCCTTCGAGCAACTCCCGCCGGGCCTCCTCGTGGATGAGCCGTATCACAAGCCGGCACGTTGACGGGCTTCGGCCAAGGCTTTGTCGAGTGGGATGCCTTTGGTCTGGTCATTTTGAATTTCAGCAATGCGGCGACGCGTCTCCGATTTCCACGCCTCCTCGATGTCGGGGGCGATTCCTCCGTGGCCCGCAATGAGAATACGCTCCACCAGCTCGGCTCGCACGTCCTGGGACAAATGGCGGGTTTCTTCGACGATTTGATCGAGACTCAATGGCATGACCTTATACTTTGTCTGTTCCAGAGAATTCGGCAAGTCTCGCGATTTTGGGAAAAAGAACCAAGTCAAGAGCGTCAAGTAGTCAAAACGAAGGCAACGCCTTCCAGAGCATCTTTTTTGGGCCTTTTCGGAACTTCGAAGTGTAATAGGCAATGTCCGGTCCTCTTCGGTCGCCTGATCCGTCGGGGTATTCCTCCGTCGTCGAGACTACGGAGGACACTGAAAATTCCTCCCACAACAAGTCACCGGTGTAGGGCGTTCTCTTGCGAATGCCGAGCGTGCTGACCGAGGGTGCCCGGTGAGGGCTTCGACGAGCGAAGCCCTCAATACCACTTACGCCAAAGTCTAATTCTCAAATGACGTTGGTATAAAGACTGGCAAACGAGCACGGAAACGATGCTCGGCCTGCGCCCAATTTTCGTTTTCCCGACGGTGTCGTCGGTTAGTTTGAAGTGAAGGTCCGGCGGAGGAGTAGGTAGAGGGTGGGGGTCGCGATGAGGGAGAGGAGCACGGAAATGCCGAGGGCGCCGATGACGCCGATCGCCAGAGGGCGCAACATGTCGGCTCCAGAACCGATGCCGTAGCCCAACGCGGCGGCCAAGGAGGTCATGAGGACGGGGCGCAAGCGGCGGTGGCCGGAGCGCACCAAGGCCTCTTCCAAACTGAGACCTTCACTGGACAATTGATCCACGAAATCGAGCATGAGGATGCCGTTCTTCGCCACGATGCCGACGCCAATGATGGCCCCGAGGAATGACACAATATTGAGCGACGTGCCAGTGATCCAGAGCGCGAAAATCGTGCCCACCAGCGCCAACACCGAGCCA
>CAXBOL010000054.1:0-12310 GCA_963977295.1 uncultured Opitutaceae bacterium | reverse complement strand
GTCACCATGATTATGATACGCTCGAACTCGAACCCTTCTTCCGGGTCCACGACGCCCGCTACATGATGTATTGGCGCCTCGCGTCCGAGACAGACTACGCCGACGTCGTCGCCGCGCTGCACACCAGCGAACAAGCCCGCCTCGCTCTCGACGCCCGCACCGTCGACCTCGTCATCCCGGGCGAGCAACAGCCCGAAGTGGAGCACAACTTCACTGGCGGCGATTCATGGCAGGGTAACAGCTTCGGCCGTTCCTTTCGCTCCGCCAACGACTGGTTCGGCTACGAACTCAACCCCCGCGGCGAAACCAAACTCGTCCTGCAACTCACCCACTGGGGCAACGCGTGGCAGCCCGCGTCCTACACCGTGGAAATCAACGGCCAGCCCATCGGAGAAATCACCGTCTCCGGTCAGGACGGCGAACGCTTCATCATCAAAACCCTCCCCATCCCCGCCCCCCTCACCAGCTCCGCCATGCAGCTCACCTTCCGCGGCACCGAGTCCTCCCCCGGCGTCCCCGCCCTCTATGAAGTCCGCCTCGTGCGCGCAGAGTAAACCCTCACCAAACCCATCCCCACCGTCAGCCCTTAGGCTGCCTTCACGCAGGCAGCGGTCAACCGACACCGGCACACAGTCGACCTTCGTTGCGCTACGCGGACTTAACTAAATCATGAATCATTGGACTGACCCTTTTTCTCCCTACTTTTTCTCCCTAAAGAGTCAATACTTAATCCTTGCGGTCCGACCCAATGTATTGAACTGAGCGAACGCCGCGTAAACTCAGACCGGATGAGTAAGATCGAACGGGTCATTTCATCACTTTGCCTAGAACTATTCATGAAAGAGCCGCACAAGCACCCGCCGTTTCCAATTGCTGTGCTACCGGTTTTCCAACCTGATTTTCAACTCCGACATCCCGACTGGATATCGCCCATTCTGTGGGTTGCCCCATGTTTACAAGGTGACGACATGATTCACTTGGATCGCCTTAGCCCTGCAACAAGCCCAACCTCCACCTTTGGACGGCCCGCCTCAACATCATTTCGTCTTGGGACCGAATCGACGGGGCCATGTCGTCACTTTGTCTACATTGATTAATGAGAGAACCTTGGGGGCAATCAGTCTCCCGCGTTGTCCCTTCTATTGATTTTCAAGCCTGACTTTTAGACCAACAACTCGACTGATAATCACCATTCGGTGGTTTCCTCAAGGTAGACTATGCGACGAAAGACCACCCTTTGGATTCTCGTCGTTCGTCCGGAAGAGCCTTATCTGGCGTATTGGCCGACGTAATTATTGGCCGCCGACACCAGCTTGCGCTTCCTTCGGCCAGCGATCGCTTTAACCTCCAGGCATGACCGGCTCACATCGGCTGAAAGCGATGGGGTGGGCGACAATCGTCGGACTGGCGCTCGCGGGAGGTGCGCAGGCAACCGACTCCGATTGCCTACGCTGCCATGCCGATCCCGCCGTGGCCGCGCGCGACGCGCCGATGTTAGCCTCGTTCTTGGTCGATCCGGCAAAAATGGTCGGGTCGGCTCACGAGAGCTGGGGCTGCGTGGA
This sequence comes from uncultured Opitutaceae bacterium, assembly GCA_963977295.1. Taxonomy (GTDB): domain Bacteria; phylum Verrucomicrobiota; class Verrucomicrobiia; order Opitutales; family Opitutaceae; genus Actomonas. The sequence continues at coordinate 10,748 of CAXBOL010000054.1, read as the reverse complement.
TTGCCACGAGGGCATCGACCCAGATGCAACGCCTCACCGCGCGCCGGGCGAGTTCACGCCGGTGACTTGCTTCGATTGCCACGATCCGGTGGGTAAATCGCACCGGTTTCATCCCCGACTGATGCTCGCCGAGTTGCCCGTTGGCGAGGATACGCGTTGCACCGCCTGTCACGGGCCGCATGACGCGAAGGCGGTGGTGTCGGCAGATTTTGAGTTCGCACGGGCCACTCAGGTCAAGGCCTGCGGTGACTGCCACGAGACGGAGGCGGCACACTTTGCGGCGTCGGCGCATGGCAAGCAATTGCTGCGCGGCGTGGAGCAGGCCCCGGACTGTCTGAGTTGCCACAGTCAATCGGAGGGCTGGCGCACCGGCGACCACTTAGCGCAGCACAAACTTGCCGAGGCCATACAATGCGAATCCTGCCACGTGGCCGATGCGAAGGTAGCAGACCGCACGGTGCTGGGAGCGAAGTTCGTCGAGTCCTTCATCTCCAGCGTGCACGGTGCCCTACTGGCCGCCGGCCGCGAAGACACGGCGAATTGTGTGGATTGTCACGGTGCCCACGAGATGAACCGCGCCACCGTCGCCGATGCGCAAACCGCGAAGGTTCACGTGGCGGAAACGTGTGCCCAGTGCCACGCGCCGATCGTCGCCGAATTCAACTCCAGCGTGCACGCTGCAGGCCTGCTACGCGGCAATCTGGACTCGCCCACCTGCACCGATTGCCACGGCGAGCACGATATCCGTCAGCACACCGATCCGCTCTCCCCGGTGCACGCGCGCAACCTCGCCCAACAGGTGTGCGCGAGTTGCCACAATTCGGTGCAGTTGACTGAAAAATACGGCCTGTCCTCGCACACCTTTGAAACGTTTTCCGACAGTTACCACGGGCTGGCGATGCGCGGCGGTGCGGTGGAGGTGGTCAACTGCGCCAGTTGCCACTCAGCCCACGCCATCAAGTCGCACCTCGATCCGACTTCGACGGTCTACCGCGACAATCTCCTGCAGACGTGCGGCGAGTGCCACCCAGGCGCCAACCAACGTTTTGCACACGGAGCCGTGCACGTCAGCGTGACTGCCCGCGCCGGCGAGAGCGGCGGGGAGGCCGTGCTCTATTGGATTTCCACTCTCTACACGTTCCTGATTCTGTCGGTGGTCGGCGGTATGCTGGTGCACAACGCGCTCGATTTCGGCAAGAAGCTGCGACGCAAACTGGCCCTGCAGAAAGGTTTGGTTGCAGAACCGGCGGTCGCGCACCGCTTGTATTTGCGCATGACGCTGCACGAACGCCTGCAGCACGCGGTGCTGGTGCTCAGTTTCACGTTGCTGGTCGTCACCGGCTTCATGTTGCGCTTCCCGGAGGCGTGGTGGGTCGAGGCGATCCGCAGCCTAAGCAGCCACGCCTTCGAATGGCGCGGCTGGCTGCACCACGGCGCTGGGGTGGTGTTGATCTCGGCTGGCATATGGCACTTCGGCTACCTCTTCTTCACCGCGCCAGGCCGCGTGCTGTGGTGGGATTTGCTGCCCCGCTGGCGCGACTTTAGCGACCCGTGGAAAGTGTTGCGTTATAATCTCGGGCTTGCGCCGACCAAACCGGCGTTCGGCCGGTTCAGCTACATCGAAAAGACGGAATATTGGGCCATGGTCTGGGGCTCAATGCTCATGAGTCTCACGGGCGTGGTGCTGTGGTTTGAGAACACCTCGATCGGACTGTTCACCAAGCTCGGTTTCGATGTTTCGCGCACCGTGCACTTCTACGAGGCGGTCTTGGCAAGCCTCGCGATCGTGGTGTGGCACTTCTATTTCGTGATCTTCAACCCCGATGTTTATCCGATGAACCTGTCGTGGCTGACCGGTCGTATGTCGGAGCTCGAAATGCGCGAAGAACATCCGGCGGAGCTGGCCCGCCTCAAGCGCGAGACCGAGCAGGCGGCAGCGAAAGCGCCGCCCGCCGTGCCACCCGAGAGAGATTATGACCATCCGCCGGATTGAGGTCCGACGCCCAGATCGATGAGTTCAGGTGAACTAACTAAGTCATGAATAATCGGACCGATCTTTTTTCGATCGCTTACCGATTAAGTTACAGCCGGAGCAAATAAAACTGGTTGAGTCACAGGGCCGAAAGCGCCGTTCTGGGTCCGACGTCCGCGTTGTCGGATGGCGGTTCTGGACCGCACTACGACTACGCCACCTTGACCGCCCTGGTTCCAATTTATGATGAAGCCCAATTCTCTTCTAAAAACGCTACTGGTGACGCTCTTTGGGCTGTTCGTGCCCCTATCAATACAGGCAGAGGATGCCACCGAGCTCGAAACATCTTGGTTCGCAGGAGAGTGGGCGGTCACACTCGCGCCGGTCGACGGCTACGACACGATTGTCAGCCGAACCTATCCCAATGTGCAGATCGAACATCGGGGAGGCACCCGCATAGCTCGCACCAGCACCTTGCGCAATGGCAAGCAAGTTACCGTCGAGTTCGATGTGAGAAACTTTAAGGGCAATTTCCCTTGGTGGAGTGCGAACGGCGGAGCCAACCTGGTCGCACGGCGCGTCGATGAAACGACTTTCGATTTGGCGGGAGTTGGACCCATGGGCAAAGCAGACTGGACGCGTGCGTTCCGACATACCCGCGTTAGATCCGAGGCACCCGAAACCCCATGAGGGGTCAATCCGGAGAAAATATAAATCGGGTCAATCCTTGTTCCTTGCGGTCCGGCTCCATGTATTGAACCGAGCGAACGCCGCGTAGACTCAAACCCGATAAGCAAAATCGAACGGGTCATTTCATCACTTTGCCTAGAACTATTCATGAAAGAGCCGCACAAGCACCCGCCGTTTCCAATTGCTGTGCTACCGATTTTCCAACCTGATTTTCAACTCCAACATCCCGACTGGATTTCGCCCATTCTGTGGGTTTCCCCCATGTTTACAAGGTGACGACATGATTCACTTGGATCACCTTAGCCTTGTGACAAGCCCCACCCGCCCCTTTGGGCGGCCCTCCCCAACATCATTTCGTCTTGGCGATGTATTGCACTCCGGGCTTTCCTGAGAAATGCGCGTCTTGAGTCCAGAGGGTGGCTGAGTGGTTTTGCGCGATGGTAAGAATGATCGAATCGGCTAACGCCAATTTCTCTTCATGACCAGTCGCCGCCGCCTCGATGGCTAAATCGGCATCAAGATCAACGACCCTTCCCTGTTGCATCGCGGCAATAGCCAGGAAGGCCTGATCTTCATTTTTCTCCCGCAAGATCACCTTAAAAACCTCGTAGAGACAAACCGAAGGCACGATCAGGAGTTCCGTATCCTCGATCGCTGGCGCAAAAAAATCCGCAGACGATTCATCCGCAAAATACGCCAACCACGCTGATGAATCTACGACGTTCATACGCGATCGTCATCACGACCGAACGACGTTTCGATACCCTTCAGGTAGCCTCGCAGGGCCCGGATGTCGCGAACCGGGATGACTTCAATCCGGTTTCTAAAGGACAGCATGTGTGCCTTCTCTCCTGTGCGTAGCCCCATCGATTCCCGAATTTTCTGCGGGATAACAATTTGAAATTTTGGCGAGATAGTCACGGTCTCCATGCGTATGACGACATGACGATCGATAAGATAATGCAAGTTCCATTGGTCCTCCAACAGAGGTCCGATCCAACCCAAAGTTAACAATCTCACGACCCAAGCCCGTTCGAATCGCCTATCCACGTGCGGTGCATTCGCCATCCAGATCACCAGAAACACTCACTCACCGCTGCAACTGATCCGTGGTCTTTGCCCCTCCTTACCTTCAACAGACTTCGGGCACGCTCCTTCCACTTCCCCCGACTTCACAGGCTCCAATCAAGGCCGGTCCCGACCGGGAATGACGCAGGGTTTTAACACGCTCTCGATCCGAGCACCCGGCGTTGCCGGCCTCTACGAAGTCCGCCTTGTTCACGCGGAGTAGCCTCGATCTGAAGGGATAATGCCGTCAATTTGTCTACATCGATTGAATAAAAGAGCCCTGGCACTTGGCTGCGTGCGTTTTTCTGCCAACGGCAATCAAACCTGACTTTTGAGATCAGGCCTCAACTGGTTAGCAGCCATGTGGCCGATTTCACAAAGTAAAAAATGTGACGACATGACCCCCCTTGGATCGCCTATTATGGGAAAGTTGGGGTCGCGGGCGCCGTTGCGGTTCCATTCCATGGTTCCGTGATATTCCAATCGAGCGCCGTGAACTCAAGGAACTCGGCGGCATGATCTACTTGGATCTTTATTCTTAACTGATATTCCCCGACCGGCACACTTGCCCCAAACCAGTCGGCAACATACTGTGAAGAAGAGTAAGTATCTCCCGGTCGAATCTCCTCACCGATGCCCCAAACCGGACGCCCTCCTCTAGCCTGAACGTGTCTCGCTCGACTTTCCGCATCTACCGGGAACTCGCGCCCTTCCAGGCCAATCAGTTGCATGCTGAAATCCGTAAACTTCACCGACCGATTCCCTGTATTATGGATGGTATAAAACACTGACCTGCCTCCAATGGTTCCATTATACGTAATGACGAAAAACGAGGCCCTAACTCCGTCGCCAAATGCCGACCACGCGAGCTTTTCGCTCAAAAACCCCGGGAGTAGGCCATGAATACCGATGATATGGGTCCCAGTTGGGTCATACCAAATTTGAGTGGAACGTTGGTTTGATTCGTTCAGGTAGAGCGCAACCTGGTCTTTCCGTTGGTCGAATCCCGTGCTGACTTCCACCCGATAAAATCCGTTCCAGTCGAACTGATTTGTTTGAGTTCTCTGAAGTTTAAAAAACTTTTCGAAGTCTGCATCACTCATACCTTCCGGTCCTTGAGCAGGGAGATTTCGCGGGGTGGCGGCTGTATAATAAATGGTCTTTATGATGCGACCCTGCCTATCCCGAAAAGTTCTATTGGCCGCAGTGCCGATCTGAGTCACCATCGGATAGATTTGCCGCTGCCCCTTAATCTCCGGACCCGTGACCGGGTCATTGATGATTTGATTAAATTCCTCCCATTCGTGCCCGGGAGCGACATGATCGTTCCAAACCACAAAACCCACCATCAGGACTGCGACTCCGAAACAAAAAAGAAGGCTATGTTTCTTCACCACAAATCAAGGGACGCGGGCGGGGAAATCCATCGGACTGTCGTGGTTGCTAAATTTTGGGAAAACCAGATAATCCATTACTAATCCCCGTGGTTTACGGATGCCGAGAAACGTAAGGACCTGAACGACTTTTCACAAGATCGGTTCACGATCGGGTTTCGCATTAGGAAAAAAGGGCCAAAGTTATTGTTCGAAATCTTTAGGGAAACAGAAGGATGTCCGAAAGACGGTGAAAATGGGTGTCACTTCAGTTTGTCTACATGTGGCGACATGACTCCGTCGGAATACCCAAAGCCAGCGCCTCTTCCGGCTTTGTTCCTGTAGCCGGCGGGTTAGATCCGCTTGTTGCCCAGCACGACTTTGCCGTTCGGTTCGGTGAATCGGGTGGAAGAGGCGCTCTCGGAAGTAACGAAGAAATCAAGCTGTGGAGGAGTCGTTCTGCCCGGCGAGGTGACGGCAAACGAATAAAGGCCGCTCGTCGCATGAGTGGCGGGCAGAACGCCGGCTTGAGTGACGCGGCCGGATGTCGTGTCGATGATCCACATGTGATAGAGCTGACCGGGCGCAGGTTCGGGCAAATGTCGGATGGCGATGAAGCCCTGGTTACTGGCCGGATCGAAAAGTGCGTGGCCGTTGGCCGCGTCGGAAACGGTCGGACCGTCGGGGAGTATGTTGGGGTTGTTCAAAAGGTTTTCCGCGAACGAGGCGAGCTGGATGAATCTCTCGCCTTCGGCATTTGAGGTCGCGGGCAAAGGCACCTGGGTGAGGGTGCTGCCCTCGGCGTTGAGGCCTAGGATCAACACCATGGTTGGCTCGTGGGTGAAGTCGGGGCGGCGCAGCGATTGGACGGCCAGAATGGCGGTGCTCACGGCAATTACGGCGGCGATACCCCAGCGGGCAAAAGCAATCCCGATCGGCGAACGTGCGGATTCACCGATGGAAGTCGGAGCATCGGGGCGGTCGAGATTCGACTCGATACGCGTGAGGAGGTCGGCGGCCGGCGGGTGTTGGGGCAGAAGGCGGATTTCACGCTCGAGTGCTGATTCGAGTTCACGCACGAGGGCAGCGAGCTCAGACGATTGGATAAGTTGCGCTTCAAATGCCGCGCGTTCGCCGGGATCCAGGCTGTCGAGCACGTAAAGCGTGGCTTGTTCTTCGAATTTCGAGTTCATGATTTGGCTTGGGCAAGGGTGGTGCGTAGCTCAAGGAGACCACGGCGAATCCAAGATTTGACTGTGCCGATAGGTTGCACGAGTTGGCGGGCGATCTCGGCGTGGGTGAGCTCAGAATAGAGCGCGAGCTCAAGGGCGCGACGTCGGTCGCCTGAGATATTCTGGAGCGCGCGATCGACGTTTCGGGTTGTCTCGTGGGCCTCGGCGGTGCGGCGTGCGGTCTCAGCGGTCGTGAATTCGGCGCAACGTTCTGTTTCGAGTGGCAGCGGAGCAAACGACGGGGCCGAGCGACGGCTCCGCAGGTGGTCGATGCATGTGCGACGGACTATGGTGACGGCCCAAGTGAAAGCACGCGACTTGTGCGGGTCGTAATCGCCGGCGTGGTGCCAAATTTTTATGAAAGCATCCTGAAGAAGCTCCTCCGCGGTGGCACGTTCGCCAACCAGACGGAGCGTGAAAGAGAAAAGCGGTGTGCTGTAACGCGCATAGAGATCGCGAAACGCCGCTCGGTCACCTGCGCCGATGCGCGCAAGCAGGAAGGCTTCCTCTGCTGAACTGTCGGCATCCGGCGGCACGCGGGTTCAGGATTCGGATTTCGCCAGCTGCGGAAAAAGAATGGGCTCGATTTTCTGGGCGGCAACTCCCGCGGCTCCGTAAAAGAGCTTTTCGAGGAATTCATCCATATCCTCTCGGTATCGCATCCGCTCACGATGGATGATCAATTTGAAATCGTGCTTGGTGCCGTCCGCGTGGAGCGTCATCCAGCCGCGGAACGTGAATTCCTCGGGTCGGTCCCGGCGCACCGGTTGAAGAAAAACACGAAGCTCGAGTTCATGCGGAGCGGTGTTTCCCGAGAGCCGCTCGGCAACAATTTTGACCGGCCAGTGGCGTTGCTTGGCAACTTTTTGGAACGCCAGATCCAGACGATCGAAATCCGTGTAAGCACCGGAATCAGCACCTATACTTTCACCGGAGGAGAGTGGTGAGACAATCACCAATGCGAGTTCGGGCATTTCGGCCGCAACTGCACCGGTAGTGCCCAAGGCAATGCTGCACAGCAACAAGTAGACGGAGTGGAATCTAAATTTCATAGGGAAAACAGGTGGCAGACACTCACTTTTACGCAAAATCAACCGCAACGGATGCAGGAAAACCCAACGGTTCAGTTAATAATTGTCGTTGTGGTTCAACGGGCTTGTGGCCGCAGACTGATGACGACAGGGCAGAGTTCTAGAAAAGTGTCATGTCGTCACTTGTCGACGAATAGCGATGGCAATCAAAACCGAACCAAAGTTAATACTCGATATCTTAAGAGGGGGGACGAGGGGACGAGCACCCGACGTTCCCGGCGGAAACTTTACCGCTGGCCAAACACGGGCCGAGACCTACTGTCCGGCTCTCGTTCTCTGATGTGTGACTTCGGCTCCTTTCCCCGGCACTACGACACCGGACGGACGACTTTCGTCGGTCTCCAATTCAACCCGCTAACGTGGTGTTGCCTCATACTGGTTTTGGTGGGGGCGCCGGCCTCGGCCGCATGGGTCCCGGATCATGGATTCGCTCCCCAGTTCGAAGATTCAACAGCCCGCGTGATGACGCTGGGTCAACAGTCCACCGGTAAGATCATCGTGGGGGGGCAATTTGATCGGTTTAACGGCCGTGATGCGACAAATCTGCTGAGAATCGATGCGGCGGGTCGGGTTGATATGACCTTTTTGCCGCCACACCTCAACCAGACGGTGACCGAAGTCGTCGTCTTGACCGATGACAGTCTGCTGGTGGCGGGTCAGTTCGATCGCGTCGATCGCGCCCCGTCAGTGGGCTTGATCAAATTGCACGTCGACGGATCCACGATGGCGTCGTTTGTGCCGCCGGAATTTTCGGGCCAAATTAATGCCATGGTTGTCCAACCCGATGGTCGTATCCTGGTCGGAGGAAGCTTTTCGATCCCAGGCGAGCCCAACGGAAAAAATCTGGTGCGGCTTGAATCAAACGGGGCTCTGGATCAGGAGTTTCTTGCCAATTCCCCTCCTGATGGAGTGGTGGAGGCTCTGCAGTTGATGGCCGACGGGACCCTCTACATCGGCGGAGAGTTCACCTCCATCCGAGGCGTGGAAAAGCCGGGCCTGGTCCGTATCACCCCGGAAGGTGAGGTCGACCACACGTTCCAGTCCGCATGGAACCAGGAGGTCTTCGCCTTTCTGGTGCGGAGCGACGGCGATATCTTGGTCGCGCCCCGCAACGCATCGATCAACCAATCCATGGTGCGGTCGCTGTCCTCCACCGGGGCCTTGTTACCGGCGATCGTGTATGCTCGGAATGGAGTCGGAAGGGTCGATAATTTCATCGAAACCGCCGACGGTCGGGTCTTTGCCGGCGGGTCATTCGACTACGGTAATTCCGGCAGCTACAACGGCCTCATGCAGATCGATCCGGAGGGCCGGCAAATGGGCTCTTTTCAAGTGAGTCATCCGTCGCATCGCTACGTGCGAGCGATGTTGTTGACCGCAGAAGATCAATTGGTGTGGGGCGGTGATGAATTGATTAACAACGACAACCCCGATGGCTTGGTCATGGCGTGGGTGGACTTGGCGCAAGGCGGGCGGGAAGATGAGGCGTCCCGGATCAAAGCGAGCAAATCGGGATTGGTGTATTCCTTTGCCGACACGGAAGACGGTGGCGTGATCGCGGTCGGAGTTTTTCACACGGTGAATGCCGTCACCATGCCACGACTCGCCCGGGTCACGGCAACCGGCAAACTTGATCCGAACTTCCAAAATCGCTATCAAGATGGGCTGCTCACAGAGGTCAAATCCTGTGGCGATGGCACTTTCCTCATTTTCGGGTCCGGCATTTCCTACGCAGGGAGAACCGGCCTGGGGCTTCTGCGCATTGCCGCCACCGGAGAGTTCTTAAACACGTTTACCGGACCGAACTGGTCGAGTGGCTACACCGCCATGGCCGTTGATTTGGCGAACGAACAAGTGGTGACTATTCCATCGGTCGGATTTTCGGAAAACAACCTGGTGCGTCGGTTCACGATGGATGGGACCTGGGTGCGAGATGAGTCGGTGGATCAGGATTGGCGCAGCACCGTGTCGCGCGTGTTGATCGATGAAGCCGGCGGCACCGTGATCGCAGGCCGATTTACTTTCAGCGGCGTCGGCGCGCCACGCGGGTTTGCCCGACTCACGACCACCGGTGAAATCGACGCCACGTTCAATGCCGCCGACGTGTTTTACCAAGTGGTCGGAGGCGTGGCCCCGGCCCCGGGCGGAGGCTACTACGTCGGCGGCAATGGTCTGCTGGTGAGGGCCGAACTGGGCTCAACCGGCCAGGTCGCTCGAGTAGACGCGGAGGGGGTGATCGATGCCACCTTCAAGCCGGAAGTGGTGAGTCAGCTGGGGACGGTCAAAGCCATTGCGCCCCTGTCCGAGGGCCACGTCCTGCTCGGAGGATCGCCCTTGTTGAACTCTGAATACGACAATCCTTTGTTCGTCGTCGATGCCCAAGGAACGTTGGTGACGACAGCCGGGCTGGCCGAGATCTCAGCGGAAGAAGTGACCGCAGCCCAAGCGGGCTCGGCGCGCTCCGCGGTCTGGTTGGCTGGCCGCCGCTTTCAGATGCCGGGAGTGGATCAGCACGGCATGATGCGGCTGGTCGGTGCATCGTATTCTAATGATAACTACGATTTCGCTCAGGTGATCGACTGGCGGGCCGGAGTGACCACGGTGGACAATCGAGTGGCGACGCCGGATGACACCCAGCCGCCGATCACCGGCGGCAGCGGCCACTCGGTCTGGTATCGCATTGTGCCTCAAAGCACGGGAGTGATTCGCATTCGATTTGATGACCTGACCGGCGACACGGTCCCGGTCATTCGACTCCTGACGGCAGCCGACGGGACGGACCAGGCAGTCGAGTCACTGGGCGACGGGGTCTATCAATGGCCAGTGACCGCGGAAACCCCCTTAATCCTGGGAGTGGACACCGTGGCATCCGGGAACGTTTTTCGGTTGAACTGGTCAACGCTCAGTCTTCCGGAGGTCAGACATCAGTCCACCTTCACACCGGTGAAGCGAACGGGAGATTCCATGACTTTTTATACGACCGTGACGGGCGAGGACTTGTCGTATCAATGGCAGCACGACGGTTATGCGATCGCGGGCGCGGTGGAGCCCACCTTGTTGCTGCCGTCACTGTCGCTGCATGATACCGGGTTCTACGAGCTGGCGGTGTCGAACGCCGCGGGCGAAGTGGTCTCGGAAAAGCGACGCCTCCTGGTTTATCCCGCAACGACCCCCGACACATTGGAACTTGATCCAACCTGGAGGGCCAGTTTGGAAGCCGATGGGGGCGCAGTCGCGGCCGTCACCGCGACGTCGGATGGCGGATTTGTGGCGGCGGGATATTTCAAGCGCGTGAACGGACATCCCACCCGCAGTGTGGTGC
>CAXBOL010000053.1:0-12368 GCA_963977295.1 uncultured Opitutaceae bacterium | reverse complement strand
CAAAAGCAGAGCAACTCGCGCGAGCGCAGGAGTCTCTCGAGGTCGCCAGCACCAAACTGACCGTCTTCGGGGCGGAAGGAGGAGGCGAATAATGACTCCCTTCGACTGTTCTTATCGAACTCCGTTCATCTCCTCCCGCCTCATCGTGAATCGTTTTCTCTGCGCCTCCCTTTTGATTGCGACTGCCGCCGCAGGTTGGGGGCAGGACGGCCCGCCCGTGGCTTCGGCACTGGGTCCGCAGTCGGGTCTCGAACAATACGACGCCCCCGTGACGCCGTTCGAGCAGTTGGAAGGACTGATCGACTTTCCGGCGCTGATCAACGCCCCGGGAGCCAACGACGATGCCCAGGTGACTCCGGCTCTGCGGGGCCTGCGTATCGAAATTCTCGGCACATCCGGTGCCCGCAAACTTGGTGATTTCGTCACGATGCAGGGCGCCACGCGCGCAGGCGAAGCAACTGAAGCCCTCTACGATGCACTCTATGAGGCGCTCCGGGTTTACCGTGACCTGCCGCTGACGTTGGGGGAGCTGCGCTTCCTGCAACAGGACATCACGGAGGCCTATCGTGAGTCTGGTTTTCCACTGATGGCGGTGGTGGTGCCGCCCCAAGAGATCGTTGATGGAGTGGTGCGGGTGCAGATCAACGAGTTCAGTCTGCGGCAGTATCGCGTGCAGTTTGGTGACGGTCAGGGGGCCTACGCCGAGGATGCCGACCATTGGACGGACCGGACTCGACTGGGCAACCTGTTGGATCCATTGCTCGAGGAGCCGATACTGACCAAGGCTTCGCTCGATGCGAAGGTGCAGGCCCTGAATCTCAATCCGGCGCGCTCGGCCCGGGTGATTTTCGAACCGGGTCAGCAGGTCGGTGACAGCATCGCCATCTTCCAAATCGACGAGCAACGCACGTGGGGACTGCAATCGGGCTACAACAATCATGCGACCGAGAGCTCGGGCACGCATCGGTTTTCGGTGGGCGGCTCGTTCACCAACGTCCTGTTGGAGAATCATCAGTTCTCGTGGAACGCGGTCACGGGCACGAAGTTTGAGGAGTTTCAAAACTACTCGGTGATCTACACGATCCCGAATCGGTGGGGTCATCGACTCACGACCAACGTAAATTTTTCCGACACGGCCTCCAGTGCGGTGCCGCCGGTGGGTTCGGCCAGCACCACGTTGCAGAGCTCATTGAAGTATGACGTGCCGCTGTTCAAAACCGAAAAGTGGAATTGGAACCTCAGCGTGCAGGGCGCGTTTAAGCAATTTGAGCGGGAGAGTTTGTTTGGCGAAGTCGTGGTGGGGGGCGCACAGTTCGATGGCACCCAATTGGTGGTCAACAACACCTTCAACGTGAAAGAAGCGACCGCCAGCAATCAGATTGTGGTGGGGGTGGCGTTGGCCTTCGACGGCTTGACCGGGCGCAATACGGATGAGGATTTTCGCAAATTCTACAACTACGCGAGCGGCGAAGCGGCCACTCAGCATTTGATTCTCAACTACGCCCGGGTGCAGCAACTGGGTCCGCTGATCCCCTTGCTCGAAGGGTGGTCCGCCGAGACGCAACTATCGGGTCAATTCACGTCCGACCAATTGGCTGGCAGCGACACCTTTGCCTTGGGTGGAGCGACGGTGCTGCGAGCGTATCAAGCCAGCGAGGTGTTTGGTGACGCCGGGTTCTATGCGATTCAGAGCGTGCAAATGCCACCGTTCCAGAAAGAAGCCTTGGGCGCGCTGGGCCGACTCGGAGTCGATCAACTCAACCTGTCGGCCTTTGTCGAAATGGGTCGAGGGCTGCCGGAAGTAGGGGTGAGTCAATCGCTCTGGGACGTCGGCGTGCAGGCCTCAATTAGCGCGGCCCGCCGACTCCAAGCCACGGCCTCGGTGGCCTTCGCCGGTGAAGCCACCCGTCAAACGGAACGCGGCGATGCGCGTTTCTTTCTGAGTGCCTCTTTGCGATATTGAGGAGAAAAGGGAGGGCCGAATGAGTAGGGTAGAGAGAGCATAGGGTTCTAGGGGGCGGGTTGGTCAGTGCAGGCTAGTAGCACGGCACTACGGGGAGGGGAGGATGAATCCTCGGAGGGTCGTCTAAATTTTCCTTAGGACGGACATCGCCGTATCGACGAATTGGGATATCCCAAACTGGTTCGCCTGCGGTGAAGAAAGAAACGCCTGGCCCGCGTCTCGCATTTCGCGCCATTCCGGTTCGGGGCATTGGGTCAAATACTGCAACAGGGACCGGTGGTTGGGGAAGTGTCGCACGTCGACGAAAGCGCCGGATGGAATGAACTCGGAAATTGATTCCTCACCCAGGTAGACGGGCACGGATCCGGATCGCATTACATCAAAGATTTTTTCGGAAATGTATCCCTTGGATCCGCGATAATTTTCGACGGCCACACCGAAGCGGTAGCGAGATGTTGCCGGTATTTTTTGCGCAAAGACCTTCATCCTTTGAGGGTCTTCCAAAAGATCATGGTTGGCGCAGCGGTAGGGTTTCGGACGCGGCCAAGGCAACCAGATGATCGACTCTCCATTCCAGCCGTGGCCATAGACATCTAATTCACTGGGAAAGAGACGATCGGCCTCTCGGGTAAACTTTCGCCGCCAAGAGTATAATTCTTGCTGATCCGGAACTATTATTTCGCGGAGGGAAAGTTTCCACCCGTTAAATACTTTCCTTAGTCCGGCAAATTTCCGGGTGCCGACTTTGCTGGCAGCCAACCAGCCTTCCATGCGGTTGCTGTTTATCATCACCATACATTTTCGATCGGAAAATGAATGACCGTTGGATTCAGGTTTCAGGTAATTCGGAATCCGGTAGTGGAAATGAGATGGAGTGTGGCACTGAGTTTTATTGTAGGTGAGTAGGTAGTCAAACGGAGTGTAATTGGCCGGCTGGTGAGTCGATCGTGAGAGTATAGGGGACTCCAGAGCCTGCAGAATTAACTTTTTAGAGGAATCACGTGGGGGATAAACGGCCTGATTAAAAAGTTCTCGCGTGCGGGGCAGGTCGATAAACCAAATGGCATCAGCATCGCGGGGGGGCAGGATGTCATCGGTATTCAGCGCAAACCCTTCGGATCGGGCGACGTCGCGCCAGCGGGTAAATGCTTCGAATATAGCTTTTTCTTTTTTGGGCTTAAAAATCCTATTTTGTCTATGCTGATGCCAAAGAGGGACGATACTTACATTGATCATGCGATGAAGTGAGTAGTTCCGAAGGGAGGGAGAGGGGTCGTTTAACTTAAATGAACCGTCGCGCTGGAAAGATTGGCTCAATCGAGCCGATAACGTTTCGTCGGTTCCGCCAGTCTAAAATCGACTTACGTAAAACTTCCAATCCTGAAAACGCGAAAACCATCATCAGAGTGTGGCTGGGGGCGGCGATTGACGCGGATTTGGAGTCCAGATTACATGTCGATGGTCCTTGAAATGTAGGCGACAGAGGAGGGACCTCAGGAAGAATATTCTGGCGAAGCCAGACTAAGCGTCTGGCCACGTTTGCCGACAGGAGGTTGACTATCAGGTGGTGGGCTTTCGTAACGTAAGCGGTGTTTCGCCGAAGATGATCAATTCTGTTAACAAGGTTTCGTTGGGTTGTGACCCTGATCGCATGCTGGCGATCGTCATCCCGGCTTGGCGGGGGCGTCATCTAGGTGCGGCATTGCAATCGCTACGGTTGCAGACTGACCAGCGTTTTCGCGTTTACGTCGGTGACGACGCGAGTGGTGACGATCTGCTTTCGTTGGCGAAAGAAAACGGACAGGGATTGGATCTGGTTTATCATCGGTTTGACGAGAATCTGGGCGGACGCGATCTAGTCGCACATTGGCATCGTTGCATTGCCCTCACCCAGGATGAACCGTGGATCTGGTTGTTTTCTGATGATGACGTGGCCGAACCCGAATGTGTGGCCTCGTTTTTTGGAGCGATTCAGTCGGGCTTGGGGGAAACCGATCTGCTGCGATTTAACCTCAGAATTATCGATGACAGCGGTGCCTTGGTTCGGACGCCGAGACCGAATCCGCTATGGGAGTCGGCGGAAGACTTTCTGCGTTCAATTTTGGTCGGAGGAGGGCGGGAGTGGCGGGCACCCGAGCACATTTTCAGTCGGCAAGTTTATGATCAAAAAGGTGGGTTCGTGAGCTTTCCCATGGCGCTCTACACCGACTTGGCGACATGGGTGGAATTCGCGGAGAAAGGGGGCGTGAAAACTTTGCCGGGACCGCATTTGCGTTGGCGTGCCCACGGGAGTGGCATCAGCAGTGGGCAACGGATTCAAAATCGCGATGCGTTGTTGGCTGCACTCAATGGATTTTTGGTGTGGTTGGAACAGAACGTGAAACGCAGATCGCCAGATCGTTCTGACCGAGTTTGTTTGAAATTCATCCTGAGAGAATTGAGACGAATTCAACCTTCGGTGCCGTGGGGGATGGCGGGACTCTTTACGGTGCGCGCCAAAGCGTTCGCTCCGCGTAGTCCATTTGTGGGTTTGAGAATTATTTTCGCGATTGGATTTTCACGAGCCCGACATCTGCCGATTGTGAGTCGCTTGTTGTATTGGCGTTATCTTCGAAAAATCTCCTAGGAGGATTCATGTCTGATCTTGAGGATTCATTTTACCAACAGCTCTCTTCGCTCGATGTGAGTTTGTTGGGAGTGATTCCCACGAGTGCGACGATTGAGGATCGTCGGGCCTTGCTGGCGCTTCATCTCGCCAGTCGTTCGCCCGGTTATTCCTATCTGGAGGTCGGTTCTGAAATGGGGGGCTCGTTGCAGGCACACTTAATTGATCCTTGGTGTGCCAAGGTGTTTTCCGTCGATCTAAGAGTAGACACGGTCCGTGACTATCGAGGCACTTTTCAATGGTATAATGGAAATACTACCGCAGCGATGCGGGAGCGGTTAAGGCTGGCGTGGCCAAACGCCCAACTGGGGAAATTGATCACTTTCGATATGCAAGCATCCCAGGTGCCGGCGGAGGCGTTGGTCCCCGCTCCTGCGCTGATATTTATCGATGCGGAGCACACGGATCGAGCGGCGTGGGCTGATTTCCGATGGGCCTTGAAGGTGGGGGCGCAGAATGGATTTATCGCGTTTCATGATGCCCACTTGGTTTGGGGCGGAATTCGCCGGGCCTTGGCGGATTTGAACCGACAGGGGGTGGAACACGCGGCAGGTCAATTCTCTGGCTCATCCGTTCTCGCCATTGCGCTTGGGGCCGAGGCCCGTGGTCGGCTGAATGGCTTGGGGCTAAGCATTAGTGAACCGGAACTCTTTTTTAAACAGGCACGCGGCCTTCGTCGAAAGGAGCGATTAGAGCACTGGCGCAATCGATTCGAGTGGACCAAGGTTGCGTGTCGAGAACGGCTGAAACACTGTTGGCAGACGGGCAAGAGGCTCGTGACGGGGGACCGTTACTGAATTGCATTTTCGATTCAGTCGGTGATGCGGTGAGGTTCAATCGATCTTAGCACACCTTCGGGCACCACCCCGAGCGGATCCATTTAAACCAAAAACATGTCAAATCTTCGAAATTCCGCCACTGATCCCATTCCCGACTCCGTGATTCGAGTGAACGCGGGTGACATCGAACTCTTTAAGGATGTTTTGACGGGAGCTTGCCACGTGGAAAGTGCGTGGGTTCCGCTGGAGACGCGGGCCTGGAGCGTCGGTCAAAAATACTCCCTGCGACGTTGGGGGGGGCGGGTGCTCCACAAGTGGCTCGACCGAAGAGGGTGGGTATTGGTTAAACGGGCACAACTCGACACGGATAAGCGGCGTGTGGGCGGAGACTGGCCGTGGATTGGCTATACTATGGTGGGGCGGACCCGGCTGGATCACTTGCAGCGCTGTGTGGAGAGCGTGATCAAAGAAGGAGTGGTAGGGGATTTTATCGAGACTGGCGTATGGCGAGGCGGCGCGTGTCTCCTGATGAAAGCGTTGCTGCGCGCGGCGGGGGACAAAAGCCGCCGGATTTGGCTTGCAGATTCCTTCGCCGGATTGCCCGCACCTAAAAACGAATCAGATGGATGGGATTTGAGTGGGCATCCTTATTTGATGGTCAGTGCAGATACGGTGCGGGAAAACTTCCAGCGTTTTGGCCTGTGGGACGAGAGAGTTTGCCTGCTGGAGGGATGGTTTGCCGACACCCTCCCGGCGGCGCCAATCGATAAGTTGGCCATCTTAAGACTTGATGGAGACTTGTATGAATCGACGCGGGTGGCGTTGGAGTCGCTCTACGATCGGCTGAGTCCGGGTGGCTTCGTAATCATCGACGATTACCATGTTTGGCCCGGTTGTCGTCGTGCCGTCGATGAGTTTCGCCACAAACGGGGAGACTCCGGAGGCATGGAGGAGATCGATGGCACTGCCGTGGCGTGGAGAAAACCCAAGGTGCTCGAAGGAATCAATTAATTCACGAGTGGTGGAAATCTCGACCGACAAATCGAATCAGCAAGGGTGCAGGGCCTGCGGGAAGAAACTGGCCTCCAAACGTTACGTGGTGAGGGAACGGCAGTTGGGCATCGGCGGCGACTTCGAATACGGGGAGTGCCAGGGGTGTGGCTCTCTGAGCATCGTAGAGGTTCCGACGGATTTGGAACGCTACTACGGGCGGAGCTATTATTCGTTCGTTTCCGGGACTCCCATTGAACCCACGGGGTGGAGGAGGGTGGAATCCAAGGTCAGAAAAGAACTGTCGACGGAACTCAGATTGGATCGGATAGCTCGCAAAGTGTGGCGTCGATTAGGGTTGTCGCACGACGCGCGGATTTTGGACGTGGGGTGTGGTTCGGGCAAGTGGCTGCAACAACTGCATGTGGCCGGGTATGGGAACTTGTGCGGGATCGATGCCTTTCTCGCCCCGGAGCTCGAACGCACGGAGCCCTTCCGTATTGGTCGGAAATCGATCGAAGAAATGGATGGAGGGTGGGATTTGATCGCCTATCATCATGTGCTGGAACACGTAATTGACCCGGTTCGCGAGATCGCTGCAGCCCGCAAGCGGTTGCGACCGGGAGGAGTTTTGTTGGTGAGGGTTCCGGTGGCAGATTGTTGGGCTCGACGACGGTTCGGCACTTGTTGGTTGCAATGGGATGCCCCGCGGCACCTTTGGTTGCCCACGCGACGAGCACTTCATCGATTGGCCTCGAAGCATCAGTTTTCCATCGAATACAAGGCTGACGATTCGGTGGCGTTCTCGATCTGGGCCAGCCAAGGCTATGCGAAGGGATTTTCCGGATTTGATCATGGATGCAACCCATCTCGTGGCACCCTGAAAACTTACTTGCCCAACTTGCCAGTCGTGCTTTGGCAATGGGTTTTTAGCGCGTGGCTCAACATCACTGGACAGGGAGATCAGGTGACCATGATTTGGAGGAAACCGTCGTGAGTGGGGAGGATGCACCGGCTCTGGCGATTGTGATTCCAGTGTGGCGAGGAGAATTTCTCGGCGCAGCGTTGGATTCGTTGAGTAATCAAACCGACCAGCGGTTCTGCGTCTATGTCTGCGATGATGCCAGTTTGGATGACATTGCATCGATTTCGGCCCACCACGGGAAAGGCCTGGATCTGGTGTATCACCGCTTCCCGTCCAATCTAGGCGGGCAAGATTTGGTGGCACAATGGACTCGGTGTGTCACCTTGGCGGCGGAGGAGCCTTGGCTATGGGTTTTTGCGGATGACGATATCGCCAAGCCTGATACGGTGGCAGCGTTTTATCGTGAAATTGAACAAAGACCGGGCGCGCGGTTGTTTTGTTTGTCGGTCGAAGTGATCGACAAGATGGGGCGGGTAGTTGATCGGTTGGTTGATCCTCCGGAAGAGGAAGAGGCGGGTCCGTTCTTATACGCTCTTTTGAATCGAAAAGGACGCGAAGTTCGTGGGGCGGATCATATTTTTCAACGCTCACTTTACCATGAGTGCGGAGGGTTCGTTTGGATGCCTCAGGCCCTGTTTTCCGACATGGCGACGTGGGTTAATTTCACCGCCAGAGTGGGAAAGAAAATTCGACTTACTCAGGGTGGATTACGTTGGCGCAAGCACTCGACCTCGGTGAGTCGTAAGAGTTGGCAGGAGGCAAGGCAGGTCTATCTGAGCGCCTTGAGCCTCTTCGCGGAGTGGGTGGATGCATTTGTCGGCGACTGTTCGCCAGAGTTACGCGTCCCCGTCGCCGAGGAGATGTTTGAAACCTACTTTACGGTCTATCGGAGTTTGCCCGGTCGGCCGAATTTTAACGAAGGCAGACTGGTGTTTCAGCAGTGGTGGGGCTTACCCAATGTGGGTGGAAAAACTCGAGCCGTTCGAATGGGTGTCCTTTGGGCTCGCGGTCGATTCCGTAACTTACCGTTAGTCTCAATTTGGTGTCGATGGCGAGTCAGTCGATCCGCTTCATGTTCGGTGGAGTAGGCGCGATCAGGGGGGGAGTCATCGGCCTTTAGAATCAATGTGTATTTGGGTGGGTTACGAGTTTACGACCCAGTCACCGGGGCGTTAGAGTTCGCAGATGGCATCGAGTCCCTTCCAACCTGACGACAATGAAAATAGCGCTTTGGAATAACCTGCCCAGTGGGGGAGGAAAGCGTGCATTGAGGGCCATGGCCGAGGGCTTGATTGCCCGGGGACACCAACTCGAATCGTGGTGTCCGCCCACGGCTTGTTTGGATTTTGAGCCGATGGCGGAGCTGATGTCTGAACATGTTGTCGACTATCGCCGCCTGCGCCGTCGGCCCCTAAACCGTTTCTTGCCGGGACGGCGCGGATTTGGGCGACAATACCAGGAAATGGAACGACATGCTCAGGAGTGTGCTCGCCAGATTGATGCGGGACAGTTTGACGTGTGTTTGATCGGGAATTGTCAGGAATTTGCGGTGCCACCGATAGGTCGATACCTCAGGACCCCGTCGGTGCATTATTGCCAGGAACTTTGGCGGGGACTCCACGAAGCGTTATTGCACGAAGAGGGCACTGCGGGCTCGGGGCTTCAGGCCAAAGTCGTCGATTTGATTTTAAGTTATTGGCAGAACTGGCAACGCAGCTGCGAACGGGTGGATTTGGCCGCGTTTGATCTGGTTCTGGTCAATTCCTGCTACAGTCGCGAGAGCCTGTTACGGGCCCACGGTAGAGAGTCCAAGGTCTGTTACCTCGGCGTGGATTCAACCCGATTCAAAGTGAACGATTCGATCCGCAGCAAAACCGTAATCGGTTTGGGCGCGTTGCAACGGCACAAGGATCTGCGAACCGCGATTTTGGCCGTGGCCTCGATTCCGGAACAGGATCGTCCGACCTTGATTTGGGTGGGAAATGCGGCGGAGGAAGATTACGCGACTGAAATCGAAGAATTAGCCCGGAACAGGGACGTGAATTTGGTGCTGCGAAGGCGGATTACAGACGAAGCACTGGTCTCCGAATTAAATGGCGCTGCCCTGATGATTTACACCTCTCACCTAGAGCCTTTTGGGTTTGCTCCCTTGGAAGCCAATGCGTGCAGCACCCCCGTGGTGGCGATTGGGGAGGGGGGCGTCCGGGAAACGGTGCGAGATGACTTCAACGGAGTGCTGGTGCCGGATCGTGACCCGATCCAGTTGGGCGCGGCGGTGAATGACCTGCTGCATGATCCGCGGAGGGCTCGACGCTTGGGTGAGAATGGCCGCAAGTGGGTCGCTCAGTTTTGGACTTGGGAGCGGTGCACCGAAAGACTTGAGCAGTTGCTGATGGACGTTTTGCGTCGGTAGTCGGCAGAGCCTATACGGATCAAGTCGAAATCCCTGCATCGATCGAGCTCACAAGCCCGGTTGCGGATCGCGTTGTTGGGGGCGGAATAGCGCTGTGCTGGAAGGGGAAGGGACGATGCGCAAAGGGAATGAAGTCGAAGCAAGGGAATAGGAAGTGCGTCGCCGGAGAGGGAACCACGGGGTTTCAGGCTTGGTAAGGTCGTCCAGTATTAGCCTTGCCGGTCATTTTGGATCGAATGGTGGCAATTGTTTGTCAGTGTGCCGGGTTTCCGCTTTGTCTTCGCTGTGAGCAACGTCCCGGTATCGATTCTGATTCCCATTAAAAACGAGGCGGCTAATTTGCCGAGATGTTTGAATGCGGTCGCGTGGGCAGATGAGGTTTTTGTGGTTGATTCCCAGAGCACGGATGATTCGCAGCGTCTGGCGGAATCCACCGGGGCAAAAGTGGTGCAGTTTAATTTTAATGGCACGTGGCCGAAGAAGAAGAATTGGGCGTTGGCAAACCTCCCGTTCAAGCATGCGTGGGTGTTTATCGTGGACGCGGACGAAGTGCTTCCGCCCGAGACTGAAGCCGAGGTTCGAGGCATTGTGGAAGATGCCAGGCATCCAATTGACGGATACTGGATAAACCGTCGCTTTATGTTCATGGGCAAGTGGCTGCGGCATGCCTACTATCCCAACTGGAATCTTCGTTTATTCCGGCACAAGAAAGGGCGTTACGAACAGATTACTGATGTGCCGACGGCGAGCGGAGACAATGAAGTGCACGAGCACGTGGTGGTCGAGGGCGAGACCGGGCGTCTGGTGGCGGAAATGGATCACTTTGCTTTTCCCTCGGTCGAGGTCTTCGTGGAGAAGCACAATCGTTATTCCAATTGGGAGGCGCGGGTCGCCATGGCCGGACTGTCGAAGGGGTCCAAGTTGCAGAATGATCGGGTGGGTAAACGGCGAAGTCTAAAGCGACTCTCTCAGCGCCTGCCGTTTCGCCCCTGGCTGCGATTTTGTTACGTATATTTTTGGCAGCGAGGGTTTCTGGATGGTCGCGAAGGGTATTACTTCGCCCGCTTGCACGGAGTGTATGAGTTGTTGTCCGTCGCGAAAACCCATGAGTTGCGCCGGACCGCGGAGCGCGACGCGGGGAGGATGTTTTGACGCCGAACGATCAAACTCCCAAGCCGATTCGGTTGTTGCGCGTGACCCACTCATTACGCCGTGAGTCGGGCGGCCCCTCGGAATCGGTGCGCCGTTCCTCATTGGCGTTGGCCCGGCTGGGGCACCAGGTGGAAATAGCCACTCTGGACCGACCGGAAGATTTTGAACCCGAAGCGGAGCTCACGGTGCACTGCCTGGGAACTGAGACCTCGTCGTATGGTTATACGCCGGCGCTCGAACCTTGGCTGACCCGTCATCGGGCTCGGTTTGATGCGGTGCTGGTGCATGGACTCTGGCAGTTTCAAGGTTGGGGCACGTATCGGACTCTGCGTGCGTCCGACACGCCTTATCTCGTTTTTCCTCACGGCATGCTCGATCCGTGGTTTCGCAAAAACTACCGGCTTAAACATGCGAAAAAGCAGATGTATTGGTGGTTGAGAGAGGGCCGAGTGCTGCGGACGGCGGCGGCGGTTTGTTTCACGTGCGAGGAAGAACGTCGTTTGGCCCGCGAAAGTTTCTGGCCTTATCAGGTGACGGAACGCGTGGTCGCGTATGGCACGGCGGCGCCGGGTGGTTCGACTGAGGTGCAGGGCACTGCGTGGAACGCGTATTGTCCGGACCTGAAAGGAAGACCGTTTCTGCTGTTCCTCGGACGCATCCATCCGAAGAAGGGAATCGATCTGCTTCTGCACGCCTATGCGGAGGTGTTTGCCAAGGTGCCGAACGCACCGGTTTTGGTGATCGCAGGCCCAACGGAAGATGCGGCCTACGAAAAAAACATGAGGATGTTGGCGGCATCGACCCTGGCGGCCGACGCCGTCATTTGGCCGGGGATGTTATCGGGCGACGTGAAGTGGGGGGCTTTGCGTATGAGCGAAGCGTTCGTGCTGACATCGCACCAAGAAAACTTTGGTATCGCTGTTGCGGAGGCCCTGGCCTGTGGCACCCCCGTATTAATCAGTCGCCAGGTAAACATCTGGCGGGAAGTGGTTGGGGATGGAGCCGGGTTAGTGGCCGAAAATACCGTGACGGGCGCGACCGAGTTGCTCGCGACGTGGTCACAATTGAGTTCCACCGATCGATGGCAAATGGGGGAGGCTGCGACGCGGTGTTTCCAACAACGATACGAGATCACCCGAGCCGCGGAATCGTTGGTGGAGGCGGTGCGGGAGTGCGTCGGGAAATCAGCTGTGCGATGAGTTGTTCAATGGTCTGAGCAGTGGTGTGGGCTTTGGGCGCATACAGGAGGTCGAGGTGGGAGCAGTTTACTTCCTTGATGAGCAGGGGCCCGCGACAAAACGGGGTCCATCCCAAGTCGGCTTGGAATCGAGTCAGCCAACTATTCTGATGCCTAGCGCGAATGACGGCGACCGGAACGGCGAGGGGTTTGACCAAGTAGTTCGCAGAGAGTTCGATGTTGGTAGCAAAGGCCTTCGCATACGGGTCGACGGGCTCTTGGCGGAATCGTCGAAATGTCCACC
>CAXBOL010000052.1:0-12475 GCA_963977295.1 uncultured Opitutaceae bacterium | reverse complement strand
GGACGTGCCCCGAAGGGGTGACGCAAGTGGGTGCCCTTTGGGCGACTGAGGAACAAATCGACACAGATGGCTCCACTACCGTTACGCGATGAAACCAACAAATTGGGAATCAACAGGGTGGATTGATCTGTGTATATCCGTGTTCATCCCAGGTTGAAAAAACAGCCGGCTGACCATTCCTCGGGGTGGGGCATTTGTTAGCGCAGGGGGAACGTGGAGCGGGAGGGGTGGTCAAGTTTACGGTGAGGGTTCTTGGTTTAGTTACTTTTTTCCCCGCCTTATGAAGTCTCCCTTGTTTTTTCGACTGCTCGCACCTGGGCTGGTTCTCTTTTTCGCCCAAGGGGTCATCGCTGAATCGATCCTGGTGCGGCCCGACCGGGCGAGTGGAGTGTATCGGGCTGGGGAGTCGGTGGCGTGGACGATCACATGGATCGATGAGACCAAGGACGCGCCGACGGAACTGGATTACGTGTTTAAGCTCGGCGGGTTGACGGAGGCGGCCGCAGGCAAGGTGAAGGTTACGGATGGCGTGGCGACCTTGACGTCGGAGTTTAAGGAGCCCAACACGATGTTGCTCGAAGTCGCTTGGTCGGAAGGGGGCGAAACGATGAAGGAACACGGCGGCGCGGTTGCCTCACCCGACGAGATCAAGGCGGCGGGCGAAGAACCGGCGGACTTTGATGCGTGGTGGGCGGATAAGCTCGCGGAGCTGGCCACCGTGCCGATGAATGTGACGCTCACGCCGAAAGACTTGGGGGTCGCCGGGGTCGCTTACGCGCAGATCAACATGAACCATTTCCGTGGTTCGCAGATTCACGGGCAAGTCGCGCGGCCGACCACGGGCGAAAAGTTTCCGGCGTTGCTGCGCGTGCAGTGGGCGGGTGTTTACGGGCTGCAGACCGAGTGGGTGACAGATCGGGCGAAGGCGGGATGGTTGGCGCTCAACATTCTACCGCATGATCTGCCGATCGACGAACCGGAGGCGTTTTATAAAGCCCAATCGGAGGGACCGTTGAAAGACTACTTTGTGCAGGGTAACGAGGACCGGGAAACGAGCTATTTCCTGCGCATGTATCTTTCGTGTTATCGGGCCGTGGAGTATCTGAAAAGTCGGCCGGACTGGGACGGACGCACGATAGTGGTGACGGGCACGAGTCAGGGTGGGCAACAGACGTTTGTGACGGCAGGACTGCACCCGGATATCACGGCGGCGCTGGCGTTGGTGCCCGCGGGCGCGGATTTCAATGGGGACACGGTTGGTCGCGCGGTGGGATTTCCGTTTTGGCCGGGCATGAGCCAAGGCAAGGACCAAGCGGCGGTGGCGGAGACCGGGGGTTATTTTGACATCGTGAACTTCGCGCGCCGGGTAAGTTGCCCGATGCTGGTGGGCATCGGATTAAAGGATGTGGTGTGTCCGCCGGCCGGAATTTTGGCGGCGGTCAACCAGTTGAAGCCGTATCATGAAACGGTGTTGCTGCCGACCTCGGGTCATCAGGACGTCAACGGATCGCAGCGCCCGTTTGTGGATCGCATGGAGCAGGGATGGCTGCCCGCTCTGAAGCGCGGATTGGCTGCGCCGGTGGCGCTGGATCGCAATCAGGATCACGCGTTGCTGGAGGCGCGACTGGGCATTTCGAAGATGCGGAATGGAGCGAATCCCAATGATCCCAATTCACCGGATAAGCCTAACTACGATGAGGCCAAGGCGCATCCGTATCCAAGTCTTCCCGACGCATTGATTTTTAACGACGGATCGCTGGTGCACACGGCGGCCGATTGGCCGCGTCGTCGGGTGGAACTCAAGGAGCATTTCGAACGCGAAGTGTATGGGCGCATCCCGCAAAACGTGCCTGGCGTCGCGTGGGAAGTGTTGGAGACGATTGAAGAAACCAAGGGCGCCATTCCGGTGATCACCAAGCGACTGGCGGGCCACGTCGACAACACGGCTTATCCGCTCTTGGAGGTGACGATTGATTTGAGTGTATCGACGCCGGTGGGTGCGGCTGGTCCGGTGCCGGTGGTGCTGCACTTTGGCTGGCCGGCGTGGATTCTCGCGCGTTTCCCGGCGCCGCCCGGGCCGACCTGGGAGGAGCAGGTGTTGGCCCATGGTTGGGGAGTCGCGACAATCGTGCCGACCTCCTATCAAGCCGACAACGGAGAGGGGTTGCACCAGGGGATCATTGGCCTGACCAACCACGGGCAGCCCCGCGCGCCGGAGCAATGGGGAGCGCTGCGGGCCTGGGGGTGGGGCGCGAGTCGCGCGCTGGATTATTTTGAAACCGATGCGGATGTGGATGCATCGCGGGTCAGCATGGAAGGCCTGTCTCGCTACGGCAAAGCGGCGGCGGTCGCGGTGGCGTTTGATGACCGTTTTGCGGTGGGGTTCATCGGCTCTTCGGGCAAGGGCGGACTGGCGATGCATCGGCGTGATTTCGGCGAGCGGGTCGAGAATCTGACCGGCACGTATGCCTACCATTGGATGGCGGGAAATTATATCAAGTATGGCAGTTTGCTGAACGCGGACGACCTCCCCGTCGACTCGCATGAGTTGGTGGCGCTGATGGCGCCGCGGCCGGTGTTTGTGAGTGTCGGAAGTCCGGAGGTGGAAGGGCAGTGGATCGACCAACGCGGCAACTTTGAGGCCGCGGTCGAAGCGGCGTCGGTGTATGAATTACTCGGGAAACATGGTCTTGGCACCACGAAATATCCTGGCACGGGACCGGCCATCGTGAGCGGTGAGTTGGCTTTCCGCCAACACGAAGGCGGACACACGACCTTGCCGAATTGGCCCGCGTTTCTGGCGTGGGCGGATCGGTATATTGGGGTGGGAGGGGAGTAGGTTTTAACACCAAGATCCCGCCGAGCGGGACGGAGAACGCAAAGGAGGGAGGGCCGATGCATTCAAGAGCTTCGAGGGGAAATATACCAATGTCTCCGAGCTAATGGATTATCCAAAAGGAGTCGAAAATAATAAATAAGTAACTGTATCAAAGATGTTTATGATCTTCTTTGTTTACTCTGTTTCCTCCTTTAAAATCTGATTGCTTTGGGCTGATGGTATTGGCCCACGAAATCACTCGAAAAGGCACGAAATGGTAGGGCGAGACCGCTGGGCGCGCCGCAGATTCAGGGAAGGTCAGGGGGAGAGGCCAATGGTATCATGGGCCCCCGTCCAATTGTGGTGTGACGAGCGTTCCGATGTCGGTGGTGCTCACTTTGGCAACGATGGGACGGCCTTGGGGATAGCTGCTTAGAACTCGGATAGGGGGTTACTTGACGCTTGCTGAACTGTATAGTCATACCATAGTCACTTTATGGCCATGACGGTAACACAATTCAAAGCTCATTGCTTGCGAGTGGTGGACGAAGTTCAGACGACAAAACGCAGCGTGGTGATCAGTCGACATGGCCGGGCAGCGGCTAAACTTGTGCCGGTTGATCGGGACGAAACTTCTTCGTGGCAGGGCCGGGCACGACGCACGACGAAGACTACGGGAGATTTGATGAGCACGGGCGAGGCTTGGGATGCCGAAAGCTGATCAAATCCGAGCGGCGGTACTCGATACTCACATCTGGGTTTGGTTGAGCAGCGGCGATGTTCGCGCGAAAGCGTTTAAGGGCTTTCGAGGGCAACCGATTGTTTCAGCGATATCCGTTTGGGAGGTTTCTATGCTGGCGAGCAAGGGCCGACTTGCGCTCAAGCCAGACGTGCAAACATGGATCGAAGCCAATCTCCAAGACCCCATTGAAATGGAGCCTTTGACCCCCGCGATCTGCGTGGAAAGTTGCCAACTCCCCGATTTTCAAGGTGACCCAGCTGATCGCCTGATCGTGGCCACCGCGATTACTCTAGGCGTGCCCCTCTTTACGATTGACCGGACGATACTCGCTTGGTCCGAAGCTCACCCCGAACTCGCGGTGGTGAGGCCTTAGGATGCAAAGGGTGCCATCAGATTGATGTGCTTAGCCAACGATGCAGTAGGAAAACCCACGGAGGAGAGGGTAGGAGCGTGCTTGCACGCGATGAACGCGGTGGAGTTGTAACGCGGACTGGTTAGTTTTTAACCACACGGAGCGCGGGAGCGCGTAGATGGTGCACCCGTAAGAGTGTGCCCCGAAGGGGTGATGAAACGGGTGCCCCTTGGTGCAGTTGAAGAACAAATGGAGACTAATGGCTCCGGCTACAGCCTACGCACTGGGGGTGGTGTAGTAACTTGGACAGGTTTTTTTTACAGGAGCGAACAGAGGAAAGAGAGCCGTCAGCCTGATTCTTTTAATCACATCGTTCGATTGGGGTATGACGAGCGTCCAATTGCCTATTAGGGACGCGTCCAATTGCCGGTTAGACCTCCGGCAAATTGCGGGTTGGGGACGCGGCAGATTGCGGGTTAGGATAGTGACAGGGTTTCGATTGAACGCGATTTCATCGCTAGCCTACGCAGCCCATTTTTGGTGGTTGATGGCCAGGTCCAATGTCAGTTCGAAGACCTTGTCCCGCTTTTCATCGAACAGGGCTTTGTCGTAACTTTCCTCGGGCAGGTGCTCGTCAAGCACCTTGCCGACCTCATCGCGGACCACCAGTCGCGTCTGCTGGTCCTTATAGCCGTAGACGAGCTGCAGCCGCTGCACCATGGCCTGTTCGATATCGTCTTCGGAGAGAAAGTTGGGCATGGGGTAATGCGGCAGCGAGTGAGTTACAATTCCCAGAGTTTGGCGAGTGGAACAGCCAACAGGTCGTCCCTTCGATTAAGCCGTATTACGGACGGCCCGTCATACAAAACGATTCCGCCCTGAAAACGATCCCCGGCAATTTCCGCCAGCCTCAACAAACCTTTACCATCGGTCGGACTGATACTGGCGGCCGCTTTCACTTCCACCCCCCAAACCTTACCGGAAACTTCGATCACACAGTCCACCTCGACTTGGTCTTTGTCGCGATAGTGCCAAAAACTGGGAGCGAGCTCAGACCAATCACCCATCGCCACGAGTTGCTGAATCACGAAGGACTCCAGCACATGCCCAAACCGTCCTCGCGCCTCATTCCATTGGGTCGCCGACAAATCAGACAACGTGGTGGCCAGTCCACTGTCGCGAACATGCAACTTGGGGGCTTTGACCAAACGCTTGCTGTGATTGCTGTGCCAGGCCGGTAGCACTCGAATAAGAAAGAGTTTCTCCAATAACGCCAGATACCGATCGATTGTCGGGCGGGTATGTCCCAGCGCATTGGCGACCGCTGAAACATTGAGCAGTTGAGCCGTCTGGTGAGAAAGATACGCCAAGAGCCGCGCCACGTCGCCTCCTTGCTTCACCTCGGCAACATCGCGGATGTCCCGCTCAATGATTGAACTCAGATACTGCCGTTGCCATTCACGCGCCCGGCTCACCGTCCGACCCATGACTTCGGGATAGCCTCCCGCTACCAAAATACCGGGCAACCGGGAAGGGGCCGGCTGGGGTGAGGACGTGAGCTCGGGTTTGATCCGACCGGTCATCCAGTCGGTGAGAAAATTGCCCGCCGCTCCGGTCTTTTCCGACTCCGTGAGGGGATGCAGATAGAGACACGCCATCCGCCCGGCCAACGAGTCGGCCAGACGAGGTAACTGCAACAAATTGGCCGACCCCGTGAGGAGAAACCGCCCCGGTTGGCGATCCGCATCCACGTTGCGCTTGATCGCCAACATCAATTCCGGAGCGCGCTGGATTTCATCGATGGTCACTTTCTTGGGCAGCTCATCGATAAATCCCTTGGGGTCGGCCAAGGCCAGTCGGAGCAGATCTCCATCATCCAGGTTGATGTAGCGCCGGGATCCCTCCCCCTGACGAGCCAGCGTGGATTTCCCGCACTGGCGCGGACCCAACAAACACACGACCGGCGTGTCGCTCAAGGCCACCTCCAGCTGAGTGCGAAGATTTCGAGGCAGATAATCCATAGCGTCCAATTGAATGATACTATTCCGTCTAATTGTATGATGTCAAACCGTCCATTTGTATCATGATAGCCCGTCCAGCTGCATCATATCGGGTGTCCGCCGCCGCCCACAGTTCGTCTTCCAGCTGCTTCAGTTGATCACGCGTCATGCGCAGGGAGAGAAACCAGACCCATGGGCAAACGCTAGACCCAAAAATTCCACTCGGCGGAGAAATTTTGAGGAAACGACGACGCGATGCGTTGGCGGATGAAAAGCGGAGGATGCAAGGAACGCGGGTTCCAATCCTATTTTACCACCGAGTTTCCCGAGAGAGGACTAAAGAGGGATCAACCGTTATGGGTGATACGTTTGCTTCTCGGATTTGAAACTCCGCGTCCTTCGCGAACTTTGCGGTTCAAATCAGAATAGGCAGCCCATGGCCTGCGGCGCCGGGAAAGAGCAGAGGGCTGACGCCCGAAATGTTCAATGACCAATGAACAATGTCCAATGAGGGCAGTGGAGAGGCGCGATAGGGTAGACTACGGCTTTTCGGGGCCGAATTGGAAAGTGGCGACGGCGGCTTCGAAGGCGGCGAGGTCGCGGGCGTGGTAGTGGCGGCGGGGGGCGACGTAGCTGAGGGTCCAGAGCAGGTTTTCGTGGATCACTCCGTAGCGGGTTTCGGTCAGGTGCAGATTGCGGGCGTTACGATAGGTCAGGGTGACTTTAAACCCGGGCTGGCCGCCGATCAGGGCGGGTTCGTTGCTGAGCACGGCCAGGGCATTGAACGCGGGGTCGACCTTCATGTCGTCCACGATGATTTCGGCGAGTTCGTAGGCACTGAGTCCCGGCGTGAGGGTGCGCTCGGACTGCTGGAGCGCCTTGTTTAGCTTATCCGACCGCACCAGAAAACTTTGCAGGGCCAACCCATCTCGGGTGGCGACAAGGGGCGATCCCAGGGCGGTAGAGTAGCTCCACTCGGTGGGCACTTGCATCGAAAACGCCTGCTTGGGCGCTTGGAAGGTGCTGCCGCCGGCGTTCCAAAATTGGCAGCCGGAAACCAGTCCCAAGAGCGCGAACGCGCCGGCGAGTTTTAGGAGGCGGGGGAATTCCATGTGGAAATGAGTTGAAGCATGTGGGCGCGATCGTTGGCGACGGGGCTCAGGTCGAGGTAGCGCCGCAGGGCCATGCTGGCTTCGCGGGTGTCGCCGACCGAACCAAGGGTGAGGCCGAGTCCACGCCAAGCCGGGGCGTAACTTGCATCGAGCGTGATCGCCCGGCGATACAGGGGGATGGCCTCGGTGGCGGCACCTGCCGCGCCGCCTTTGCGGTGCCATTCGGCTTCGAGATAGGCCGTTTCCACGTGATAGGGGGCGAGTGCTTTGAGGCGGTTCAGTTGTTGGGCGGCGCCCTCTTGATCGCCGATGCGTAGACCGGCGGCGATGTCGAGGCGGAGCAACGGGGGTAGGTGGCGGACGTAGTCGGTCTCGCCCAAGCGGCCCGGTGTTTCGGGGACCCCGTATTGCACCAAGAGATTGCCGAAACTGACCTGGCGTTCGGCGATACGAGGGTGACTGCCAAAAAAGAAGGGTTCTTTGCGGGAAGATCGTTCACTCTCGCGTTGCAGCAAGTCGAACACCTGCACGGTGGAGTGCAGATCGTAGCCTGCCTCCCGGAGGCGGAGGAATCCGTGCACGTCGGCGTCGCGTTCCAGATCGCGCGAGTAGCCGCTGACGGAGGCCAGGGCCCCGAGGCCGCCGAGCAGGGAGCCGTAACCGCCAGTGCTGACGGTCAGCACATTCATCCACGCGAGATTGGACTTGGTCTGGCGGTAGCGTTTGAGGGCGTGGCGTTCCTCGACGTGCGACATTTCATGCGCAAGGATGGTGGCGATCTGGGCTTCGTTTTCGAGCCGGGCGAGCAACCCGGTGTGGACGAACAAGGCGCCGTTGGGCAGGGCGAAGGCGTTGAGGGTCGGGTCCTGCACGATGCGAACGCGCAACGACTGGGCGAGGGCGGTGTCGGCCCCGGCCAACGTTTGCGCGATCTGGAGCAGGTAGGCTTCGGTTTCGGGCAGGCTCACGACGAAGCCGCTGTGTTCAAGTTGAAACTCTTCGGTCGCCGCTTGGCTTAACAGCATCGGCTCTTCGGGTTCTTCGATGGCGGCTTCGCTCAACGACGGCACGTTGGTGTGGGCACAGCCCGCACCAACGAGAGCGAGCAGCAACAAACCGGCGCAGGCGGGACTCGCTCGTTTGATCATGGAGCGGGCGGGAGGGGAGTAGGCAGCCCGTCGAGCAGCACCTTTAACAGGGCTTCGATGCCCTCGGGGGTGCGGAGCTCCATGGGCATGGTGGTTTGGTTCATCCACAGCACGGTGCCGTCGTGGTCCACGAGCGTGGCGGTGGCGATCGTCGAGCCCATGGCGGGCGTGATGTAGACCCCGGTAAAGGCGGCGCCGACGATGCTGAGTGCCGCCAGGGCCTTGCGGCCTCCGGTGGCGTAACTGTCGCGTAAATACAGAAACAGCACGGCGCCGTCGCCAAGGGTGTTTTGATGGGCGACGAGCGGACCAGTGGCGTAGTCGAAGGGGCGTTGCAGGGCCGCGGGCGGAACCGGCCCGGTGCCGGGATTCGCGAAGCGGGAGTTGATCTGGTTGATGTTCATGGCCTGCACGAGCGGTGCGACCTCGGCGAGTTCGGAACTCATCTCAAGATCGGCCGTGCCGGTGAGATCATGGGGTTGAAAGCCAGTATTTTCGGAAAGCAGGCGAGCGAGGTTGATCGCGGCCTCGGTGGTCCACTGGGACTGGATTTCCACGGCACCGCTGGCCGTGAGCTCGGAAAGTTCGATGTCAAGCGGGGCAATCCGGACCTGGGTCGGCGGAGGAGCCAGCCGGGGAGCGGCAGCGGCCGAGCGATAGGTCGCGGGGGCAGTGGTGGCGCAACCGGAAAACAAAAGGCCGGCGGCGAAGCAGCAGGAGGCGAGCAATGATATGGGCCGAGTCATGCGTGGGTGAGAATGGGAGCAGCGTGGGCGACCGGGTGGAAGGGCGAAAGCGGAAATTTCCAGGGTGTTTTATCTAGGGGAGGGGTGGCGGGGAAGCGGGCTGGCGTCCGAAATGTCCAATGATCAATGTTCAATGTCCAGTGACCCCGGAGGGGGGGGCGAAAGGGGGGACTGGTTGCGCAGTAGCCTGCGCCGCCGAGAACGATTACGAGAAGCGGGCTGGCGCCCGATATATTCAATGTCCAATGTCCAATGACCAATGTCTAATGACTCCTGATGGGGATTGCGAAGGGTGGTCACTGGTTTTCGGGTTGCTGCTTGGTTGGGGCTGATCGCTTTGTGCAGAACGAGAAAGAGAAAGATGGGCTTGGAGACGGTCGGGTGTCAGGGTGGAGGAATCATGGCTCAAATCGGTCAACGCAATGTTCTCATTATTAAGCACGAAAGCGCGCCGGGATTCTATCTCGACGGGGGCGACTTGGGGGAGATTTTGCTGCCGGGGAGGTATCGCAAGCCCGGTATGTTGCCGGGCACAACCGTAGATGTATTTGTGTATCGGGATTCCCGGGACCGGCTGATCGCCACGACGGAAGTGCCGCATGTGATGGTCAACCAGTTTGCCTACTTGCGGGTAATTGGCGTGGAGCGAGGGTTGGGCGCGTTTCTCGATTGGGGGTTGGAGAAGGATCTGTTGTTGCCCATTCGGGAATTTCCCGGACCGGTCAGCACGGGCGATTGGTTGGTGGTGTGGGTCTATCTCGACGAACGTTCTAATCGTATCGTCGCGAGTGGACGCACTAATCGGCATGTGGATAAGACCGAGGCGAATTACAAAGCGGGTGAAGCGGTGAAGTTGTTGATTTCACGCATTACGCCGTTGGGGTATGACGCCATCATCAATCACCAGCACAGCGGGTTGATTTATGCGGACGATTCGGCTGAGCCTTTGGGAGTCGGGCAGTCACTCGATGGGTTCGTATTACGGATGCGGCCTGACGGCAAAGTGGACCTGACGTTGCACCAGGCAGGCCGCGAACGCATTGCACCGTTGACGGAAAAAATCATGACCGCGCTGGCGGAGGCGGACGGCAAACTGCCCTATCATGACCGGAGTGATCCGGCGGAAATTCAGCGGATGTTTGGCGTCAGCAAAAAGGCCTTTAAGCAGGCGATCGGTCAACTGTTTCGCGAGCGTCGAATCATGATCGAGCCGACAGGGATCCGGCGAGTGCAGGAGTACTGAGATCGGGGCTCGGAAAGGTTACTGGGCTAAGAGTCAGGAAAATATTAACCACAGATGGACACAGATAGACACGGATCAGCACAGTTGGGACCTGCCAGTGAACCTTGAGGCGATTGCCCGCACACGAGGGGCACGAAGGCCTTCGGTGTGTTCGATTTTGAGATGCGTGCTTATGTGTAAGAACCGCACTTCGTTGAAGCGGATTTATCCAGAGGTGGGCTACAGGGTTTTGATCAGTTTGATTTTTACTTTTTGCACCGAGGTGGCGGTGGCTTCGGTCACGGTGAAAGTGAAGTCGGCGTCACTGATGGAGTCGTCCTTGGCGGGGATTTTTTGAGCGAGTTCCATGACGTAGCCGGCTACCGTGTCGGCCTCGGTGTCGCGGGGTTTGAGATTAAACGCGCGGCAGAGGTGATCGATCGGGCATGCGCCGCGGGCTTCTGCTTCGTTGGCGTTGAGGAGAGTGATGAAACTCACTTCATGATCGAATTCGTCTTCAATCGTGCCCACCACTTCCTCCAGCACATTTTCGAGGGTGATTATCCCGGACACGCTGCCGAACTCGTCGACCAGGAGGGCGAGGTGATCCTTCTTCTTTTGGAAGTGGGCGAGGAGGGTTTCGAGCTTCGTGGTTTCAGGGAGAATGCTGATCGGCCGAGCGAGCGATTTGATATCGGGTGTGCCCTGGGGATTGGCCAGATGTTGAAATAGATCCTTCACATTCACAACGCCCACGCATCGGTCTAAACCGCCGTCACAGAGCGGCAGGCGCGTGTGTTGGCTGCGGGAGGCGATGGCCAAATTTTCAGCAAAGGTTTTGTTGATGTCGAGGGTGACCACGGTGTGGCGAGGCACCGCGTAGCGGCGGGCGGATTTTTCCTCAAGATCAAGCACGTTGACGATCATCCGGTGCTCCTTGTTGGAAACGTGCCCGCCGTCCTTTGATTCCCGTAGGAGGAGCTTGAGTTCCGAGGCGGTGAGGGCGGCGCCGTGGAGTTCACTGGTGTCGAACCCGGCCAGTCGCAGCATGCCGTTGCTGAGGGCATTGAGGGCCCAGATGAACGGTTTGAAAAAGTGGGCGAACCAATACAGGGGATGCGCTACGAACAGTGTCACGGGATGAGACTTGGCGATGGCGTAGATCTTGGGCACCTGTTCACCGAGCGTGATGTGGAGGAAGGTGATGAGGGTAAAGGCGACTGGAAACGCGATGTAGTGGTGCCATTCCAGCGGAATGCCGAGGCCAAGGAGCAGCGGCTCGAGTGAGGTGGCGACCATGGGTTCGCCCACCCAACCCAGCCCGAGACTGGCCAGGGTGATCCCCAATTGGCAGGCGGACAGGTAGCTGTCCAAATTCTGGTGAATTGACAGCGCCCGCGCGGCTTTGCGGTGACCCACGGCCGCTTGGGCTTTGAGTTCGCCTAGGCGGACTTTGACCAAGGCAAATTCGGCGGCGACGAAGAACCCGTTGGCGATGACCAACGCCATCACGACGATTAGATTAAGGAGCATATTGAAAACAGACGGAGGAGGCGCGAAGAAAGGCGGGACTCCCAAAAGAGTCGGAACCTCGAGTCGCGGAGAGCTCTCCTGAGGTTCACACTTGCCTTGCGGAGTGCACCATAGCGGAGCTAAAGCGGAGAGGGCAATCGGGATCGGCGCGGGTAGGATTTCGGATAATTCCGCTCGCTGACGGGACTGAGGGGAGGTAACTGCAGATAGAAAGAACAATGAAAACGATCCTGCTGTTGGTGGCTTCGAATGTGTTTATGACCCTGGCGTGGTATGGGCACCTCAAGATCAAATGGTTGGAGGACAAGCCGCTGTGGTTGGCCATCGTCTTCGCGTGGGGCATCGCGCTTTTTGAATATTGTCTGATGGTGCCGGCGAATCGGGCGGGCTATTTGAGCGGTCAGTTTAGCGGCTACCAGCTGAAGGTGGTGCAGGAAGCGATCACGTTGGTGGTGTTCATCGGATTCGCGTGGGTGGTGCTGAA
This sequence comes from uncultured Opitutaceae bacterium, assembly GCA_963977295.1. Lineage (GTDB taxonomy): Bacteria > Verrucomicrobiota > Verrucomicrobiia > Opitutales > Opitutaceae > Actomonas. The sequence continues at coordinate 318 of CAXBOL010000052.1, read as the reverse complement.
GGAAAGACTCACGTGGAACCTCGCTGTGAGCTTCGGCCTCATCCTTGCCGCGGTGTGGTTCGCGCTCGCGTTCCCGGGGCCGAAAGCGCCGCCGTCGTGAGGGCGCGACAAAAGATTAAGGCGGCACTGCGATGTAACGTAAAGGCGCAAAGGCGCGGAGGCGCAGGGTTAGGCAATACGTGATTTATCGAATCGGCTTTGCGTGCTTTTCGGCTTACGGCTGAGAGGCATCGTCGGCGCGCCCAGCGGTCACGCCCTACCGTGGGGTGGCAGAGGTAAGAAGGGGAGAGGTGGTTTTAACTGGCCGCGGTGTAGGAT
>CAXBOL010000051.1:0-12588 GCA_963977295.1 uncultured Opitutaceae bacterium | reverse complement strand
CGTTCCACTTGTTGGCCTCAAACCGCTCCGTTCCGGGATCGACGCAGCAGTTTAGGACAAATTGAGTTCTTATGCACGGCGAACGGACTGGCGGCCAAAAGGACCAATTGCGCGGCACGTGAACGAAAACCAACGGAATCGAGGAGCCCTGCAGAAGCTTGTATCAACGATTTTGAGACCTATTTTGACAAGGAACGAGCAGTAAAGGGCGTCGACTTGATGGGGCATGATGGGTAACGTTGGTCGCTGCTGGTCGGCGTGGATACCATTCAACCTCTCTCTGTTCTTCCTGCCATGAACCGTGATTACTTTCTGAATCTCGCCCGTAACGGGCATTGTCTCCCCATCGGCACGCACATGGTGTTGCACGAGCAAGTGGACCCCGATGCTGTGGTTTTGCAGGGCAACCAACTTGGTAAGGTAATCGCGGATACGGCAGAGCGGTTCAACACGCCATTGGCCGTGCCGTTGATGGATCTCTCCCTGGAAAAGGAAGCGTTGCTGATGGCCATGGGTGTGCCTGCGGACGAGATCAGCAAATACCATTTCACCGCGAATCCCACCCCGCCGAACGAGGTGGCCCTCACCCCGCGCATGTTGGCGGCCTGCGAGGCGATTCACTACGTTACCCAGCAACCCGGGCTGCTCCCGATGGGCATGTGTATCGGGCCGTATTCGCTGCTGACCAAACTCGTGACTGATCCGATTACACCGGTCTATCTGATGGGGGCTGGCATGTCCGCCGAGGATGAGCCCGAAATCGGTCTGCTTAACCAACTGCTCAAGATCGGAGAGCAGGTAATCAACCGCTACGTCGATGCACAGATTACCGCCGGTGCTCAGGCACTGATCGTGTGCGAGCCGGCGGCAAATCTCATCTATTTTTCGCCCAATCAACTGAAGGCCAATTCGGAGCCGTTTGAGTTTTATGTCATGGCGCCCATGCGTCGACTCGCGGCTCGGCTGGCCGAACGCGGCGTGGCGCTTGTTTTTCATGATTGCGGTCAACTCACTGACTCCATGGTGAGCCAATTCGGGACCTTGGGTGCGGCCATGATTAGTCTCGGCAGCTCCCGGGATTTGGCGAAGGATTCGGCGCTACTGCCCAAAGACACCGTGCTCTACGGCAATTTACCGTCGAAAAATTTCTACGCGACCCAACTCACCAAGGAAGAGGTTGAGCGTCAGGGGCGGGAACTCCAGGCGCGAATGGAGGCGACCGGACATCCGTTTATTCTTGGGACCGAATGCGATGTGCTCAGCGTGCCGGGCAAGGAGCAGGAAATCCTCAGCAAAGTGAACGCACTTTTGCGATGCGGTTGCTCAGCTCACGTCACTCCATCGGTCGGACCTCGGGTCGAGAAAATTTCCGCGCTGGCCTCCAGACCTTGATCCCGCGGCCAGATGATCGGCTCAATTTCAAGTGGCGCGGCACTACGATGAGGTGAGTAAATTCTGAGGAAGCCCCAACCGTCCCTGGCGCTGAACGCGAGGCCTTCGGCGGACGCCGGGGAGCAAGGCGAATGCCGTAGAGGTCAGCCACGTCCAGGCACCGAATTGCGGCATTAGTTTTCCGTCCTACTCTTTTGGCGCGTCACGGGATGTTTCAGTTGTTTTTTCGCCTGATTCGTCCGGCGAACCCACTAGAACCGAAAGTTGTTCCTGCACCGCGATAAAGAAGGCCGGATTCAGGTTATCCATCGACACTTCATAACGCCCCTTGGTCCCACGATGCTCGTAGATGGTTTTAATCCCGTCTGCCGCCAGCCCTTTAGGTTTGATTAGCCGTTTTCGCTCCATCATCAGCGCAAGAAACTGCACCAACCGCTCGTCCTCTTCGGTCAACTCATTGGCCGGATCCGCCAACGTTAGAAACAGGGTCTCCGCGGTGAGTTTGAGGTCTCGTTCCGAGTTTTCCGCTGCCACCTTCGGTTTGAACAGTTGTGTCCACCGACACGCGACCCGCCCTGGGGTTTCAAAACGCTCCGTCGCAGTATCCAACACATCGTAACGCATCACCGCGGTTTCACCTTCCGTTCTCACTAGGTGACTCACCACCCGATCATCTTCGCGAAAGGGCTCTCCGGTCACAAAACAGGTCGTCGCCAATCCTGGCAGATTCAAATCCATGGATTCCTTGTCTACGCGCCCAACTTCGTGATGCTAGCAAAATCCCTCCTCTTCTTCCTACTTCATGTCCTCGCGAATCATAGCCATCGGCGACATTCACGGCTGCGCCGACGAATTTGAAAGCCTGCTGCAACGCTTGAAGGTGACGCCGGAGGATCGGGTCATCGTGCTCGGTGATCTCATAAATCGCGGGCCGGACTCTCGACGTGTATTGGATATTGCGCGTGCCATGAATTGCATACCGCTCTTGGGGAACCATGAACTTCGCCTACTGGAACACCGGAGATCTGGTGGCCAAACGAAGCTGAAGGAAACTGATGCCGCCACCCTCGCCCTACTCACGACCGATGACTGGGCCTATCTGGAGACCTTTCGCACCACTCACTACGAACCGGAAATCGACACCGTTTTCGTGCATGGCGGTTTCGTGCCCGGAACCCCGTGGTCACAACAGTCCACCGAAATCGTTACTCGAGTTCAGGTCGTCGATGAGGCGGGACTTGGCCACAAACGCGCCGATTGTCCCAACGGAGTGCTGTGGGCGGATCTGTGGAGCGGTCCGCCTTTTGTGGTCTACGGCCACACTCCTCGTCCCGACATTTACAAACTTAAGTGGTCAGTCGGCATCGATACGGCCTGCGTCATGGGTGGACATTTGACCGCCTACGTCTTGCCCGAAAAACGTTTCGTGCAGATCAAAGCCAAACAACGCTATTTTGGTTAGCTAATTAAATCCCCTTTTTATTCATGACTGATTCCCCGATTCCTGGCGTCCTTCTGCTCTGTTTGGATATGCAGGTTCCGTTCATTGGCGCCATAGAAGGTGGCCCCGCCGTGGCCCGGCGCTGTAAACTCGCTTTGACCGCCGCCAGCGGCCTAGGAATTCAGTCGGTGCTAACCGAGCAAGTTCCCACTAAACTCGGTCCCACTGAGGCGTCGATACGAACTGCTGCCCCCGATGCGCCCGTGTTTGCCAAAACCACGTTTTCAGCCTTGTCCGACGACGCGCTGCAGAACTACGTCGCCTCTCTGGAGGTCGAACATCTGATCCTTTGCGGACTCGAAACCCCGATCTGCATTTATCAAACCGCCATCGACGCCCTAAACCAAGACTTGGCGGTGACGATTCTGAGCGACGCCATTGGCGCTCGTCGCGCTGCCGATGCGATCGCGGCGCTGGATGCATTGAAACGCCTCGGCGCCCACGTATTGCCGACCGAGACGGTAATCTATGCCATGCTCCACGATACTGAACATCCCTTTTTCAAAACGTTCACCAAGCTGGTAAAATCACATGCCTGAATCCACTCCCTCCCCCACGGTCTCAGACCTCAAAACCCTCGATGGTGGTCGGCCATTCAAATGCCTGCTCTTGGTCCGCAAGGTAACCACGCGAACGGCGTCAAACGGGAATCCATTCCTTTCTGTCGAACTTGGCGATCGATCCGGTAGCTTTACGGCTAACGTGTTCAACGACCACCCCAGTTTCAATCTACTCAGTGCCCTCACTGAGGGCACGGTGCTTCGCTTGGAAGGAAAAGTAGAATTTTACCAAGGACGGTTCTCGCCTCGACTCGGCACCGTGGACGTGGTCGATGAGGCCGAACTAGCCGCCAGTGACGCGATCGCAAATCTAGTGGAAGTCCCACCTGAAGACCCCGTCGAAATGTGGCACGAATTCACTGGGATTATTGATGCCATCAAACACGACGAATTACGGATGACCGTCCGCGGAGTCTTTGAAGAGGTTGGGGAGCAGTTTCGCACCTCTCCAGCAGCGATCTCGATGCATCACGCCTACCGGTTTGGACTGCTCGAACACACGCTCCACATGGCTCGGGCGGCCAAAGCGCTGCTGCCTCTCTACCGGGAAGTGGATGCGGATCTCGCGATCGCAGGGATCTTGGTGCACGACACCGGAAAGGTGCTGGAATACGAAGGGGCACTGGGGGCACGCCGCTCTCGGAAGGGAATCCTGCAGGGGCACGTCGTCCTAGGGTATCAACTCGTGCGCAAGGCCGGTCTTAGAGCTCGGCTGGATGAAGATCGCTTGGAACGTCTGGAACACATTGTCCTGAGCCACCAAGGGGAACCCGCTTGGGGGGCCGCGGCGTGGGCTGCAACCCCCGAGGCGGTCTTTGTCTCCATGGTCGATAACCTCGACGCCAAAATGGGTATGGTCCAACGCGCCCTCCGCACCACCTCCGATACCGAGTCATTCAGTGAACGCCTCCACGGCCTCAACACCTCCCTCCTGACGTCCCCTCTCGATCCCGAAAACGTTGAATAGGTCTAGCCGTCCCCGTCGATCATCCCGCCTCAACTAAGAGTTTGGATGATGCGCACCAATGGCAAAAACAGCGCGATCACGATGGTTCCCACCACCACCGCCATCAAAACAATCATCACCGGTTCGAGGATCGAGGTCAGCGCATTCACCGCATTGTCCACCTCCTCTTCGTAGGTGTCAGCAATCCGCTCCAACATATCCGGAAGCTTTCCGGTTTCTTCTCCAACCTCGATCATACTTGCGACCATGGCCGGAAACACCTTGGTTTCCTCCAATGGCCGGGCAATGCCTTCGCCCGCTTTGACTCGGGTTTGCACCGTATCGACGGCCTCGGCCACATGAATATTGCCCGCCGTGTCCCGGGTGATTTGCAACGCCTCCAGGATCTGCACGCCTGAAGCCAAAAGGGTTCCCAAGGTCCGCGTAAAACGCGAAACCGCCGCCTTTAAAACGAGGTCCCCCCCCACGGGAATGACCAACAGGATCCGATCCCGGATTCGAGCGCCCTGAGGCGTTTTCAGGAGGAGCCGAAATGCGACCACGCCCAGCCCAATCAATCCGGCCGAAACCAGCAGATTGTGCTGCAAAAATTCGCTCACACCCAACACCGTCCGGGTTAACCCTGGCAGCGGCTGCCCCTTGAGCATCGTTTTGAAAATGCTCTCAAACCGGGGGATTACAAAAACAATCAACGCGCCGACCACGCCCAAAGCCACCCCCATGATGATCAAAGGATAGGTCATCGCGGTCTTCACTTTGCCTCGGATTCTCTGTGATTTTTCCAGAAACTCCGCGAGTCGAAGCAGCACGCTGTCGAGGGCTCCACTCGCCTCTCCCGCTTTCACCATGTTCAGGTAGAGTCGGTTGAAAATTCGGGGATTCTGCGCCATGCCATCGGACAAACTCCCTCCGGTGCGAATGGTTTCGGCTAGGCCCTCCACGATTGATTTGAATCGCACCGATTTCTGCTGCCGAGCGATCACTTCCAATCCCCGCAACAACGGCATTCCCGCCCTGACCAACGTCGCAAATTGGCGCGTAAAAAGCGTCAAGTCCTTCGCCGTCACCGACGATGAATCAAACCAGGATTCTCCTCGGGGCGTTTTTGTGGTGGGCTGCTCAACCGAATTTTTTGTCGCAGTTTTCTTGGTCGGGCCCGACTTACTCGAGTCTAATTCCACCTGCGTGGGGTAGAGCCCTTGTTCTTTCAATTCAGTCGTGACCGAGGACTGACTACTCCCCGCCACCACGCCACGTTTTTCCCTCCCGGTATTGGCATCGATGGCGATGTAAGCGTAGTTTGGCATGCTCTGTGACTAGGTGTATTGCAGCACTTCCTGCGCCGTCGTCGTTCCGTCGAGCAAAGCCTGCAGTCCCGCCTCCCGTAGCGTCACCATGCCCGATTGGCGGGCGCGATCACGCAAATCAAAAGTGCCCGTGTGGCCCGAAATCTCCTCCCGCAGCGCATCGCTCAAGGGCAACCATTCAAACAAGCCATGCCGGCCCTGAAAGCCGGTGTTACTGCAATAACGACATCCACGCCCCCGCGAAAATTGACGCCCCGCCACCCACGTTTGATCCACCCCCAATTGGGAGAGCAAGGCGTCATCGGGTAGATAGGTTTCCCGGCACCGACCACAAATTCTTCGCACCAGTCGTTGCGCCAAAACCGCCTCCAGCGCCGAACTGATCAAATACGGTTCCACCCCCATATCGATCAACCGCGTGACCGCTCCAGCGGCATCATTCGTGTGCAGGGTCGCCAGCACGAGGTGCCCGGTTAGGGAGGCTTGAATGGCAATCTGAGCCGTCTCCAAATCACGAATTTCTCCGATCATAATCACGTCAGGATCCTGACGAAGGAAACTGCGCAGGGTGCGCCCGAAAGTCAGCCCAATCGCCGCATTGATCGGCACCTGCATTACGCCCTCGATTTCGTATTCAACCGGATCTTCCGCAGTAAGGAGTTTGCGCTCCGCCACGTTCAATTCCCGCAACGCGCTGTAAAGCGTCGTCGTTTTGCCCGAACCCGTGGGTCCGGTGACGACCAGGATGCCATTGGGACGATGAATAATCTCGCGAATCCCCCGCTCAATTGCGGCCGGAATACTCAATTCCGCCAAGTCCAACTGCACCGCGCCTTGATCGAGCACGCGCAACACCACCGACTCACCAAATTGAGTGGGTAAGGTCGACACGCGCAGATCCACGGGCCGACCGCTGAGGGTGATTTTAATCCGTCCATCTTGCGGCACCCGTCGTTCCGCGATATTCAGGTTCGCCAAAACCTTCAGACGCGACGCAATCGGGAGAGCCAAGTGCTTCGGCGGCGGTGCCATTTCGTAAAGCGCCCCGTCGACCCGGTAGCGGATTTTATAGTCGGTTTCGAAGGGCTCGAAATGAATGTCTGAGGCCTTGTCCTTGATGGCCTGAGAGAGCACCAAGTTGACGAAGCGCACGATCGGCGCCTGCCCCGCCAACGCTTCCAGTTCGTTCGCCGTCACCGCGTTTTCATCGAGCTCCGTGGCAATCTCTTGGATGTCGGTAAGTAGCTCGTCCAAGGTCGCTTCGTCCTCGCCGTAGTGCCGCTTGATCAGGGATTCCACTTCAAACGGATCAGCCACCACCATCCGCACGTCACGTCCTAGAGCAAAAGTAAGATCCTCCACCACTCTGGCGTTGAAGGGGTCTGACACCAAAACATCGATCCCGGTTTCGTCGCTGCGCAATGGTGCCACGCCATAGGATCTCGCCAGCTGAGTGGGCACCAACGCCAAGTCGGATTCGTTCAATAATTTGGGCGTCGTATCACGATAATCGATTCCCAAATAGTTTCCGAGCCGAGACCACAAATCCCGACGTTCCAGCCAGCCGTGATCCAACGCAATATCGAGCGCACTTCGACCAGTGGCTTCATGATCCAATTTTACCAACGCCAATTGCTCGTCATTCAACAACGACTGCGTGTGCAAGAAATCGAGCACCGCACTGTGATGGGCGTCGAACATCGTGCCATTCCGCAATCAGTGTGATCCGAACTCAGACTTCCTGCAGTTCCATGCCGGCTTCGAGCAACTTCTTCCGCATGCCTTCCGCGTCCTGAGCTTTCTCGACCGCGGTATCCGGGGTAATGAGCTCGCGGTTAACCAGACTCATCAGATGCGAATCCATCGTGATCATGCCCAACCCGGCGCCGGTCTGAATGTCCGAGGTGATACGGAAGGTCTTGTTATCCCGAATCAAGGCCGAGATCGAAGTCGTCGTCACCATGATTTCATAACCGGCAATTCGACCGCCCCCGATCTTCTTGCACAGAACTTGAGAAATTACCGCCACGATTGAAGAACCCAGCTGGGTGCGAATCATATCCTTCATGTTAGCGGGAAACGCATCGACGATGCGATCGATGGTCTTGGCCGCACTGTTGGTGTGCAACGTGCCAAAAACCAAGTGACCGGTTTCGGCCGCACTGATGGCCGCCTCGATGGTCTCGAGATCGCGCATTTCACCTACCAAGATCACGTCGGGATCCTGCCGCAAGGCGCGTCGAATCGCCTCCGCAAAACTGGGCACGTCTTGGCCGATTTCACGCTGAGTCACAATGCAGCGCTTATGGTCGTGGTAATACTCGATCGGATCTTCAATCGTGATGATGTGCCCGTCCCGGTGCTCGTTGATATAGTTAATCATTGAGGCCAGAGTGGTCGACTTGCCTGACCCCGTCGGTCCCGTCACCAAGATCAAGCCACGGGGACGGTAGAGCAGTTCACGGATCTTGTCGGGCAGTCCGATATCACGCAGGCCGAACATTGCATTGGGAATCTGCCGTAAAACCAACCCGTAGTGCCCTTTCGCCTTCAGCACCGACACCCGGAATCGGGCTTTGTCGAGATAAGCGAACCCAAAATCCGCGCCCCCTTCCAATTTGGCGGTTTGCTGATGATGGTCCGGGGTAATCGAAAGCATCAACTGCTCGGTCATCTCGGGCGTCAAATCCGGGCCTTCAATCGGCACCATACTCCCACTCATCCTCAGTGTCGGGGGCAGACCCACCTGACAGTGGAGGTCCGATGCGTTTTGCTCGACGACCAACTCCAGCAGTTCGTTCATTTCGTAGCTCATCGTGGTTAAGTGATTTCAGATTAAGATTTCAGGATGGATTCACCCGTCGTGGCGGCCAAGACCTCTTCGAGGGTAGTGATGCCGACGGCTGCTTTGCGGAGACCGTCTTCACGAAGCGTCCGCATTCCAAGTCTTCGGGCGCAGTCTCGCAACGCAGAAAGCCCGGATCCGGTATGAATCAGCCGCGCAATCTCCGGATTGATCACAAAAAACTCAAAGATCGCCACCCTCCCTCGGTATCCCGTTTGCGCGCATTCCGGACAGCCCCGGCCGTGCCGGAGTTCAACTCCGTCCGTGGCAATCTTCCCTTGGTTGAAAATGGCTCGTTCGTCGGACCGCATGGGGCGTGTTTCCTGACAACTTTCGCATACGCGTCGCAGGAGGCGTTGAGCAATTACGGCCCGCAACGAGCTCGATACCAAGAACGACTTCACTCCCAAATCCATCAGCCTAGTCACTGCGCCCGGCGCATCGTTGGTGTGCAAAGTCGAAAACACCAAGTGACCCGTAAGCGACGCGTTAATTGCAATATCCGCCGTCTCGCGATCCCGAATCTCACCCACCATCACCACGTTGGGAGCTTGCCGTAACATGGCCCGCAGTGCAGCCGCAAAAGTTAACCCGACTTCCGACCGCACCGGCACTTGGTTGACGCCCGATAGTTGATACTCCACCGGATCTTCGACCGTGATTATCTTGCGATCGGGGCGGTTGATATCGTGCAAACACGAATAGAGCGTGGTGGTCTTGCCCGATCCGGTCGGCCCCGTGACCAAAACCATACCATCGGCCAAACCCACCAGCCTTCGCAGCACTTGTTCATCGTCGGCAGTCAACCCCAAGTCGGCCAATCCCGGCTTCAGCCCCTCTTGGTCCAAAATGCGCAAGACGATACTTTCGCCATGCGCCGTCGGAATCGAGGCCACCCGAAAGTCGTAAGCTCGACCCTCCACTTTGAGCTGAATGCGGCCATCTTGCGGCAAGCGCTTTTCCGCAATTGAAAGATCTGCCATGATCTTGAGCCGTGAGATGATGGCCAATTGCATCCGCTTGGGCGGAGAATCAACTTCCCTCAGGCGTCCATCGATGCGGTATCGCACTCGGAATCGACGCTCCAGCGGTTCAAGATGAATGTCAGAGGCTCGCTGCTTGATTGCGGCGGCGATTAAACGAAAAACGTGCCCGATGATGGGCGCATCTTCGTCACCCGTTACCCCAGCGCCAACGCCGTCGCCCGATCCGTCGACAACATCGGCAGCGACTACCTCATCACCATTGCCTCCGCGATGCAGGGTGTCACCCACTAGAGCCGTCGGAACCACTTGGTAACGCGTGGCCTGCTCCCGACTCAACAACGCCAATACTTCGCCCGGAATCGGCCTCCGTCCCAGCTCCCTCACCGGCAGGGCCATTTCCTTCGCTTGGATTGAGCACAGTTTCCAAGCTTCAATCACTCCGCGGACCACGAGAAGTTCCGCCAGCGCAGGTGAATCACCAAACTCGTCGGTGGACACCGCCTGTGCCGCCAGCGTCGCCTCCAAATCGTCCTGCGAAACCTCACCTTCCCGCTGCACGAGTTCAGCAACGAATTCGTCAGCGGCGGTCACAAGGCAAGGTTCTTTCGGGCGACGGCCTCGGCCTGTTATTTATTGAGACTCATCAAGAATTCCGCGTTCGACTTGGTCTTCCGCAGCCGGGTGATGAACATCTCCATCGCCTCGACCGGGGGAATACCCTGCATCGCGCGACGCAGACCATAAACCCGTTCCATTTCCGCGGGATGATAGATTAGCTCCTCTTTGCGGGTGCCCGAACGATCGATGTTGATGGCGGGGAAGATGCGTTTGTCGGAAAGACCGCGATCCAGATGGAGCTCCATGTTACCGGTGCCCTTGAATTCCTCGAAAATCACCTCGTCCATCTTGCTGTTGGTGTCGACCAACGCAGTGCCCAAAATCGTGAGTGACCCTCCGCCCTCGATATTTCGGGCCGAGCCAAAGAAGCGTTTCGGCTTCTGCATCGCGGTGGCTTCAATACCGCCCGACATGATCTTACCGGAATTGGAGGCCAGCGCATTGTAGGCCCGGGCCAACCGCGTAATCGAGTCGAGCAAAATCACCACGTGTTCGCCCAGTTCTACCAATCGACGAGCTTTCTCGATGACCATTTCCGCGGCATGGACGTGGTTGGTCGGCGCTTCATCAAAGGTTGATGAAACCACCTCACCTTGCGTATGCCGCTTGAAGTCAGTAACTTCTTCCGGACGTTCATCAATGAGCAAGAGGATGAGCTTCATCTCGGGGAAGTTGTGCGACACCGAGTTGGCCATGTTTTGCAGCAACACCGTCTTACCGGTGCGAGGCGGCGCCACGATCAAACCCCGTTGACCAAAGCCGATGGGGGTCAGCAAATCCACGGCTCGCATGGAAATGTCTTTGTGCACCGGAGCTTCCATCAGAATCCGCTTCAACGGGTAATACGGCTCCAGTTCTTCAAAGGGGGTGATGGCAGCAATCGTCGTCGGATCACGGTCCATGACAGATTCCACACCGATAACAGCCGGACACCGTTCACCGTCGTTCGGTGGTCGGACGATGACTTCAACTTCATGCCCGCGCTTCAACCCATAGCGCTTAACCAGGGACGGCGGGATAAACGAGTTCTCCGGATACAGCCGATAAGCGACGTGATTATGGACGACAAAGCCGAATCCTTGATCATTGAGATCAAGCCACCCCCGGTCTCGCATCGGCAACGCCTTCTCCTTAGCGACCTTGAAGATCGCTTCGAGCCACTGTTGACGCCCGGGCACCCCCTCCAAAGTAGCACCCAAACTCGCGCCAAAACGCCCGAGTTCCGCAATGCCGAGCGGATAAATTTCCCGCAACTGCATCACTGCCTCGGTCGATTCGCGCGACTTTTGAGCCGCTTCATCCAAAGCTGCCAAATCGCGCAAATTATCCACATCGGGCAGCTCGCCGACTTTGGCTTCGGTCATGCCCGGAGGCAAAGGCTGCGCTGGGGGGCGATCACGTTCTCGATCGCCCCCTTTCTTCCACTTTCCGCGCTTGCCACCCCGCTTCTCCTTACCGCCCTTGTTTCGCTTCCACCAAGGCTCACGGGCATCCCCGTCCTGTTGTTCAGATTGATTCGAGCCGCGGTCGCCGCCGCGATCCGCCCCCCGATCGCCGCCGCGATCACCTTCCGATTGCGGCTTCGGACGATCCCGAGAGGCCTCTCCGCCCCGACGGTCCGAGTCAGAGGAAGAGGCCGGCGCGTCATCACGCTTGGCTGTTGGGGCGCTTTCCGCCGGTGCAGACGTATTTTCCTTAATCGGCGCAGGAGCAGCCGGAGCAGGGGCTGCTGTTACCACGGCTTGCACCGCAGGCTGAGCCGCGGGAGCTGAAGCTTCCGATTTAGTTTCAGACTTGGCCTTCGGCTTCGGAGCCGGGGCCAGAGCGTTCACTTCCGGCGACTGAGGTTTGGCTTGGACCTCGGTCTTGGCTGTTTTGGTCGCTGGCTTGCGGGTTCGGCTCCGGGCTGGCTTCGAAGCGACCTCCGGGCCCAAATCCAATTCGGGCGAGGAATCCGCTTTCACCGCTTTCTTTTTCGGCCCGCGGGCAGCGGTCTTGGTCGAGGCGGCGCGAGGACGCGGAGCCTTTTTCTTACTTGCAGCGGCGTCGGAACTATCTGCGCCGACGGTTGGTTTTGAATCATCATCCATGTCTGGGAAATTGGTTACGGGAAATTGTGGAGGTCAGTTGGCGACCTGTGCCGGGGATCGGTTCAGTGAACGGGAGGAGTCGAAATCTGCTGATCCAGAAGACCGACCTGCTCCCTCAAAAACTTGAGTGAACCGTCGTTCCAAATCACCATATCGGCTAATTCCTGTTTACGCGCCAAAGGCCATTGCTTCGAAATTCGTTGCTCGGCAAGCGCATGGGGAATTCCGCGCTCACTCAACCGGGTCAACTGAACCTCCGCACTTGAGGCGACGCAGACTATGAAATCAAACCAAATTTCGAGCTCTTTTTCGAAAAGCAGTG
>CAXBOL010000050.1:0-12676 GCA_963977295.1 uncultured Opitutaceae bacterium | reverse complement strand
CGGAGCGATATCACCGACCCGGTGGAATTCGAAGCGCGATTCAATGTGGCGCCGGTCGCTGATCGGCAGCTTGACGCTGCCTTGGCAATTTTAGCGGCGGCCTTGGCGAGCGATGAACGAAAGCAGGCTGGTCGATGATTTTGGCCCTGGAAAGTTCGTGCGATGAAAGCGCCTTGGCGCTGTTTGATCCTGCTGTCGGCATGGTGGCGGAGTGGATTCACAGCCAGATGGCGATGCACGAATCCTATGGTGGAGTGGTTCCGGATCTCGCCACCAGAGAGCATTTGCGGACCATTGGGCCGTTGCTTGCCCAGGTGAAGCAGTCGCATGATTTAGAGGCGGTGGAGGGCATTGCGGTGACGAGAGGTCCCGGTTTGGCGGGGTGCTTGGCCATCGGCACGGCGGCGGCGAAAGCTCTGGCTTTGGCACTGAATCTTCCTCTCTACGGAATCAACCATTTGCGGGGGCACGCATTTTCACCGTTCATCCGATTGCATGCGGCTGGTCCGAAAGAATTTGAGGACAGTTTTGCGAGATTATTGCCCCACCTCGGTCTCATCGTTTCAGGAGGCAACACCATCCTATTTCGCATGGATGAAGCGCGAAAAATCACCTTAATCTCATCGACTCGGGATGATGCGGCGGGGGAAGCGCTGGATAAGGGCGCGAAGTTGATGGGCTTGGGCTATCCGGGCGGGCCGTTAGTGGAGAGGCTCGCCCAAGCGGGTGACCCGGCGGCGTATGACTTCCCCCGCGGGATTGGGGCGAAGGCTGATTTGGATTTTAGTTTCTCGGGGTTGAAAACAGCCCTGCGATATCAATTGGAGAAAATGACGCTGACGGAGGTCGCGGATCGGGAATCGGATCTGTGCGCCAGCTACCAGCAAGCGGTGATCGATGCCCTGCAGCGGAAGACCCGTCACGCCTTGAAAGGTCAGGATTATCGAAGTATCGGCCTATCGGGGGGCGTGGCTAACAATCGTGCGCTGCGTTCGACGCTCGCGCAGATGGCTGATCGTCATCAACTCGAATTTCTGGCTGCTGAGCCCAAGCACACCGGAGATAATGCCGGTATGATTGCGTTCGCCGCATGGATAGACCCAACCGTAAAGGCGTCTTCGCTAGTCGAGCTCACCATCGAACCGGGACTCCCCCTCAGTCGGTAACCCGGTTGGGGGTCGGAAGGAGACGCGAGCGGCGACTAGTTGGCGTTGTGATTGATTGGTTCCTCGACCACAAGAGGCGCGGGGAAATCGGAAGCTTGGTGTCCACCACGCGGCCCCAGGCGCTTGTTTTGAGAATTTCCCTTGGGCGCGTTGAGTGGCAACTCCATGCCACCTAGGTCGTCCATCATCGCGTAAAGTCGAGTTTCCAGATCCCGTCTGATTTTTTCGTAACCTTCAGTGTAAAGCAGGTTGGTGGTTTCGTCAGGATCGTTTTGCAGGTCGTAGAGCTCGTCAGCATCCCAGATGCCGTAGTAATTGATGTATTTGTAACGGTCTCCGCGGATCGCGAAAACGGTGGGAGATTGGGGGAAGTTTTTCTCCCAGTAGTAGACGTAAAGGAAGTAGTCGCGCCATTTGATCTGCTTACCTTGGGCCAAAGGGGCGAAGTCAAGACCGTCCATGTGGGCGGGTTTAGCCAAGCCCATCGCGGCCATCACGGTGGGCGCGATATCGATGTTGGCGACCACCTCTTCTACCACGGTGTGACCTTTGAATAGGGCAGGGCACCTCATCAGCATCGGCACTCGAATTGAAGTTTCGTAGGCGACGCGTTTGTCGATCAAGCCGTGTTCGCCGAACATAAATCCGTTGTCGCCCATGTAGATCACCAAGGTGTCGTCGGCCATGCCCATGGATTCGAGTTGGGTCATCACGCGGCCGATGCTGTCGTCGACACTGCGGAGGGCCTCGCAATAGCGTTTGTAGTATTTCTCGATGTCGAGGGCGCTGTGGTAAGGGAAGTCGACGCCGTGCCAGCTATTGCGCTGATCGCGCAGCCAACGCGGTTTATTGGCGTAGTTCTCGTCGGTGTCGGCTTCGGTTTCAGGACGAGTGTAGGGGCGATCAGCCAGTGAGTCCTCGTAGGTGGGTTCCGGGGTGAAGTTGGCGTGGACGGCCTTGTGCGAGAGGTAGAGAAAAAATGGTTTTTCGGCATCTCGCTGTTGTTCCAACCAATCGACCGCGTAGTCGGTGAGTTCGGTGGTGATATATCCTTTTTGCGGCACGTCCTTGCCGTCTACGTTCAACGTGTTGCCGGTTGGCAGGTATTGGCCCTGCCCCCGGAAACTCACCCAATGATCAAAGCCGGGCTGGGGGGCGTCACCTTCGCTGCCCATGTGCCATTTACCGATGAACGCAGTCGAGTATCCGGCAGCCTGAAGGTATTGCGGAAAGTAGAGGGTGCCGGCGGGAATCTCTCGTTGATTGTCGATTACGCGATGGCGGAAAGTGTAGAGCCCGGTGAGAATGGAGGCTCGGCTCGGAGAGCATAGCGAAGTCGTGACCAGCGCATTTTTCAGATGAACCCCTTCGGCGGCGAGACGATCCATTTGCGGGGTTACCGCAAGCGGATGGCCCATGAAACCCATGGCATCGAACCGATGGTCATCCGACAGAATGAACACGACGTTGCGAGGTTTGGCCCCGGGGATGCGCTCCGGCATGACGGTCGAAGGCACTGGCACTACGCTGGCAAAGGCGTTTCCTATGACGACGAGGGCGGCGAAAAGAATTGGGGTAATTTTCATAAAACAGGGGTTCGAGGCAGAGGTGGGCCGGTGGGGAGACTAGCCCGGAGGTTAGTTGTATTCTCGGCGCAGGTTGCTGGGCAGGATACCGAGTTCTTCTCGATATTTGGCTACCGTGCGGCGGGCAATTTTGATACCTTTTTCTATTAGTTTTGTCACCAGATCCTGATCGCTGAAAGGCCGATTGCGGTCTTCGATCAGAATCAAATCATTGATCATTTCCTTGACGCTGGTGTTCGATACGGCGTCCCCAGCATTGGATTTGTAGCCCGGGGTAAAGAAGTATTTGAAATCGAATACCCCGTGCGGAGTTTGGATGTATTTATTGGCGATGGCCCGGCTCACCGTGGTTTCGTGCACGCCGACGATGTCGGCGATCTGAGTCATGGTAAGCGGACGAAGTTTAGCGACGCCCTCGGCGAAAAAGTCCTCCTGCGCCTTGATGATTTCTCGGGTAATGCGCTCGATTGTTTGTTGCCGCTGTTCGATCGAGTTGATCAGGAATCGACCCGAGCGCATGCGCTCGCGCAGGTATTCCCGTTCGTCGCGCGAAAGGGAGCCCTTGGCGATCATCTCTTTGTAAGTATTGGAGATGCGGAGACGAGGAATGTAGTCGTTGTTGAGGGAGATCTTCCATTCATCGTCGTCCCTCACGACGGTGACATCGGGCACCACCACGCGATTATTGTCATCCGCGAAGCGCCGTCCGGGCGCAGGATCGAGCGTGCCGATTTCTTCCACGGCCAATTGCACGTCCTCCAGTGATGCTCCGGCTTTGCGAGCGAGATCTGGGATGCGACGGCGAATCAAGAGCTCAAAATAATTCCGAATGATCCGAGCGGGGAGTGATTCTCCGCGGCCTTTCAATTCCAGTTGGATCAACAAGCACTCGCTCAAATCTGTCGCCCCGATGCCCGCGGGTTCGAAAGTCTTGAGCAACACATGGGCCGCCTGCACCGATTCCAGTGGGATTCCGGTTTGTAATGAAATATTAGATACCGATTCGGTGACGAATCCGCGATCGTCGAGGGAGCCCACGAGGTAACGCATGGCATCAACCACTTGGTCATCGACGTCGGCCATTTCCACCTGACTCATGAGATGTTCCTGGAGCGACGTCTCGCTGACCAGCGAGTCGAAGAAGTGTTGTCGGCGTTCGGCGTCTTCCGAGGTTTGGGGTTGGTTTCCCCCAGCGTTGGCCATGTGGTCCCGCCAGTCTTGATCCAATTTGGTGAGGATCTCGAATTCCTTGGAGAAATCGACCTCATCCGCCTTGGTGCGGTGATCGGAATCACCGTCGCCTTCGTCGGCGGAATGTTCACTCGTTTCGCGATCGAGGCTGATCCCCTCCATCGGCAGTTCTTCAAGCGTCGGATTTCCCTGCAACTCCTCTTGAATCACAGTCCGCAAATCCAGCGCGGCTACCTGAAGAATTTTCAGGGAGTGACGCAGCTGGGGGGCCAGAACCAGCGACTGCGTTTGTCGATGACTTAAGCTTTGAGAGAAACCGGGGCCGGCCATGATCGATACGTTTCCGTGGTTGTCATCTACTCAACGGGGGCAACGTAGGGGGCGGGAGCGGGGGAACAGAGCCGGGAGGGGCGTAGCCCATGAGTTCCTTCAGGTAGACGCCCAGTTTTTCGTTCGTGGGGCCATAACCGTCGGAATAGAGGTAAATTTCGAGGTCGGTTAGCATCTCATAGGCCGTCTGGTAGCGCATATCCCGATCGCGTCGGAGTGCTTTCTGGATGATTTTTTCCAGCTTGGGATCGATATCTGGCCGCAGCGACGAAAACTGCGGAATGCCCATGGTAAGAATATTGCGCCGTGAATCCAGGCGGTCTGGAGCCCGGAAAACGTTTTTGCCGAGCAAGACTTCCGTGAGCACAATGCCTAGAGGAAAGAGGTCGGCCCGAGCGTCGGTGACGGCATAGCTGGCTTGTTCCGGCGACAAATATTCGTCTTTGCCCGCGATGACTTTACCTTCCTCATTATACATCAGGTCCAACGCCTTCGCGATGCCGAAGTCGGTGAGCTTCACGTCCCCTTCATAGGCGATCATGATATTTTTCGGACCAATGTCTCGATGCACGATGCCCAGTAATCGACCGCGTTCGTCGCAACGTTGATGAGCGTAGGCTAAGCCGCGAGCGATGCGTGACACGATAAAGGCAGCCAAATCGACGGGCACCTTGCGATTGAGTTCGCGATGGCGGTCCATGAATTGCTCCAAATTCACGCCATTCACAAATTCCATCACCATGAAATACTGTCCCCGTGACTGTCCGAGGTGATAGGTCTGCACGATATTGGTGTGGATCAAATCCGCGACTAAGCGGGCTTCGCCAATGAAGTTCTTCTGGAACTCCGGTATTGCATTGTATTCCTCGCGGATAAGCTTAACCGCTACGGTCTTACGGAACTGGCCCGGACCATGTTGATAAGCCTCGAAAACTTTACCCATGCCCCCCTCCGCGACTTGGCGAACCATTTCGTAGGGAACTTCGTTGGAGAGATGTTGTGGGTCACTCACGGCGGCGATTGATGGGGATTTGATGGAGGCTGGCAAGAGGGGAAAACGAATCTAGCACGAAACTTGCTGTGAAACAGGAGCGTTAGTCTTAAGCGGAAATTTGACAGCCGGCGCTCCCGTCGCATTTTGGAAGAATGATCACGCTAACCGCTCGAGCTGCTCGTCAAATTCAATCTATGCAGTCAGACTCTGCTGAGCCGGGTCAGGTGCTGCGGGTTTTGATCGAGACCGGAGGATGTTCCGGTTTCCAGTATGGCATGTCTTTTGACGAGCCGAAACCGGATGATCACCACATGAAGAGCGAAGGTATTTCCTTCGTGATCGATCCTTCGAGTCTCGCTTACTTGGAGGGCTCGAACATTGATTTCGACGATGGACTGCAGGGCAAGGGGTTCGAAATTCAGAATCCAAATGCGGAAAGCACCTGCGGCTGCGGCAAATCGTTCAATTAAACCGAGGCGCCACCTAGGTGCCATCTTTCCGCCGTGAGTAAATTGGCCGCGACGAGATGGATCCTAAGCAAAGCGAATTACTTACGTTAATCCAATCGGGCTCTATGCTTTTTGGCCGCAGTGCAAAGCGACGATGCCGCCGGTCATCCGCTTTATGGTGATCGAAGAAAATCCGGCCGCGACCATTTCAGCCGCGATACCTTCGTGGCCTGGGAATTCCGCGATGGATCCGCAAAGGTAGTCGTAGGCGTTGCGATCGCCGGTCACTACCGTCGCAACCGTGGGCAGGATGTAGCGGAGATACCCATAGTAAATGGGACGAAACCAGCCGTAGGGCTGCGAGAATTCCAGCACCCAAAGTCGTCCACCCGGACGGAGCACGCGAGCGAGCTCAGCGAGACATTTGGGTCGATCTGCCATATTGCGCAGGCCAAAAGAGATCGTGGCTGCGTCGACGGTGGCATTCTTCAAGGGCAGATTCAGTCCATCGCCCTCTTGGAATCGAATATTAGTCAAACCGCCTTTGGACTGCTGTTTGATTTCGGCTTCGTCCAGCATGGGGCGGCAGAAGTCCATGCCAATGATTTCGGTTTCTGGCGGAACTCGTTTTGCCAGGGCAAAAGCCACGTCGCCGCTGCCGGAGGCCAAATCTAGAATGTCCTTGGGGTGATGCGCCGCGACCGCGCCGGTGAGGCGGTGGCGCCACCAGATGTCGATGCCCCCGCTGAGCAACCGATTGGCGACATCGTATCGACTGGCGATACGAGCAAACATGGAGTTTACGGCGTTGGGATCAGGCATGGTGGATAGAGGCCGAAGAGTCGGTCGCTTCGCCGGATTAGGGGGAGGTGGGCAGGGAGGACGAGCTCTTTTTAGGATTCGCTTGAGGGCGGCTGGTCGCGGAACCGTTCGACGACCCATTGAGAAAGGGCCTTCTCGGGGTTGGCCACGACCTCAGCCGTGATTTTGAATGAGTCCACCGACTGATCGTTAGTGAGCAAAGTGAGCCCATGATGGAAATTGTGGAAGCGTTCCTCGCACAGCGCACGAATGGTCTTATCCGCGTCCAAACTTTGCTGGATGAGTTTCGTCACCGCGTCCTCTTGGAAGTCCAAAGTGAACCCGTAGGTTTTTTTGAATCGATCTGCAAACGACTGCACTTCGGCCCGCAAAACATCGCGTTGATCCGTGGCATTGGCCTCCAGTAATTGCCGGAGCGTTGCATGCGGATTCTTCACGGTTTGTTCGTCGATCTTAAACGAATTGATGCCGGTGGAGGGGAGCTCGAATTTGAAGTTTCGAAAAACCTGCTCAAGCACCGTCATCAGTCCCCGTGCCCCGGTGTGTTCTTCGTGCGCCCGTCGGGAAACTTCAGCCACCGCTCCGGGGGTGATGGAGAAATCTATTTTGTAACCCGCAAAATCAGCCCGATACTGCTGCAAAATACTGCCTTCGCTGGTGAGCAAAATCTTTTCCAGATCGCTAGGCGTGAGGGATTGGCAAGCCACGCGCACGGGCAGGCGTCCGACGAATTCAGGCTCCATGCCGTAGTCGATGATGTCGCGCGATTGCGCGTGACGAAGGTAATCAATATCCGGAGTGGCCGCACTCTGGGTCGCGGCGGCAAATCCGATTTGCGAGCTTTGGACCCGCTTCTTGACCGTGACTGCAAGCTTATCGAATGCGCCGCTCACGATGAACAGAATGTGCCGGGTGTTGATCGTCTTCTTTCGGGGTTTTCCGCCTCGTTGCATTTCCATCATCTCCTGCATTTGCGAGGCGATGTCGTTTTGGCCGGTGAGAGAAACATCGGTCTCTTCCATGAGTTTGAGCAGATTGATCTGCACCCCGCGTCCAGATACATCCCGCCCCCCGGTGGCGCCGGAGCTCTGCGCAATTTTGTCGATTTCGTCGATGTAGATGATGCCGTATTGGGCAAGTTCAACGTCGCCATCTGCGGCCTTCACCAAATCGCGGACGAGATCCTCGACATCTCCCCCCACGTAGCCCGTCTCGGAAAACTTGGTGGCATCCGCTCGGACGAAAGGCACGCCAATCATGCGGGCGATGCAGCGCATCAGGTAGGTCTTTCCGACCCCGGTCGGGCCTAAGAGCAAAATATTCTGTTTAGCATAGTCCCGTTCCCTCAATTCGGGTTCTTCCAGACAGCGTCGCACGTGATTATAGTGATCACAGATCGCGACGGAGAGCACCTTTTTGGCTTCCTGCTGCTGGATGACAAAGCGATTGAGGTGATCGCGGATCTCGCGAGGTCGCAGATTGAAATTGCGAATTCGATTGAGAGTTTCCTCGTGGGCTTCATCTACGGAATCCTCTGGGGGAGAGGTAGTTGTCGTATTTTGAGCCCCGGAATTCACTCCGAAACTAGCCCCGAAAGGGGATGATTTAAGAAGGTCGCGAACCTGCTTAGGTAATTGATCAAAAGGATCTTGTGGCGGTTTTTCGCTCATAATTTACGATAATATCTTGCCTAATAGATTGACGTTTCTGGACTTCTGAAAATAACTTAACCCACTTAACAACCGCAGCTTCGAAAGGAACACGCACATATGCCATCGAACCTCCCCAACCTCACCAAACGCGAGATTGTCTTACAAATCTACGAAAAGTCCGGCTTTCCGCAAAAGGAAGTTGTGGCGACCGTCCAAATGACACTGGATATCATCATGAATGCCCTAGCAGAGGGACGCAACGTGGAGTTGCGCAATTTCGGTGTCTTAGAGGTCCAACGCCGCAAATCCCGCATCGGGCGCAATCCCAACAAGCCTGCCGCCGAAGTGGTTATCCCTGAACGCGCTGTCGTGAAATTCAAATCCGGCAAAATCTTGAAGCAAAAGCTCAAGAAGCTGGATATTCAGACGATTAACTAAGTAGAGGAACTCGACTCTCCCATACTTTTATCAAGCCGGATCATTGCGATCCGGCTTTTTTGGGTTCGGAACCTGAACGGCGCATTTTTCGATTGGCGAAGCCGGACGTGGACGACCAACGTCTATGGTTCTTATGGCTACGTTCCAGTCTTTGCCCGGTTTCCGTGACTTCTATCCCGAAGCGTTGGCCCGCCGAAATTATCTTTTTCGGCGTTGGCGTCAATCTGCTCACGTCTTCGGTTTTCAGGAATACGACGCTCCGGTCTTGGAACCGCTGGATCTTTACAAAGCGAAGTCGGGCGATGAGATCGAAACCCAGCTCTTCAGCTTCACCGACAAAGGAGGCCGCGAAGTCGCCCTCCGGCCCGAGATGACGCCTTCGGTTTGTCGGTTGGTGGGGGCGAAAGCCAATGCGCTGAAGCGTCCGATCAAATGGTTCAGTATCGCCGATTTCTTCCGCTATGAGCGGATGCAAAAAGGCCGGGGGCGCTGCTTCTCTCAGTTTAACGCCGACATTTTCGGTGAAGCCGGAGTCGAAGCGGAGCTCGAGTTAATCTCTTTGCTGATTCAATGTCTCCGAGGATTGGGCCTGACGGCGGACGATTTTTGGGTGCGGCTCAGTGATCGCGATCTGTGGTTTTATTATTTGGAGGCGCTCGGGCTCGATGACACGCAAACCCGGGCAATGCTCGGGGCGATCGACAAATACGAGCGATTGGGTGACGACGCCTTCAAAATTTACACCGATGCCGGGGGCGGGCTGAGTTCCGAACTCAAGGAGCGTGTGACCTCGTTTCTCGCCATTAAGTCATTATCCCAGCTCGAGTCCGCCCTTTCGGACATTGCTTCGGATCGATTGTCGGCACGTCTCGACGATTGGCGCAAAATTCTCGGTGGGCTTGATGCGATGGGCCTGGGGGAGTTTGTCACGGTCGATCTGGGCGTGGTGCGAGGCTTGGCGTATTACACCGGCTTCGTGTTCGAAGCGTTTGATCGCAAAGGAGATCTTCGTGCGCTCGCAGGTGGGGGCCGGTATGACGGATTGGTTAAGAAACTGGGCGGGCCAGATTTGCCGGCGATCGGATTTGCGATCGGCGATATGACAATGGAACTCCTGCTTGAACAGCGAGGACTGTTGCCGGACCTGGTGACGGCGCCTGACGTCTACGCTGTGCTTGGGGGAGCAGCTGAACGGCTGATCGCGTTCAACGATATCACGACCCTTCGGGCCAACGGTTTCCGGGTCGATTACCCGCTCAAAGATGTCGGGTTTGGCAAGCAATTGAAAGCGGCGGTGGAGTCCGGGGCGAAATTAGCCTTGATCTACGGAGGCGACGAGATCGCCAGGGGGGTGGTGAAATTACGAGATTTGGTCACCCGGGAAGAGACGGAGATCCCCGCCGACCAAGTGACTGTGGCAGTGCGAGATTTCATCAGCGCCTGATCGCGGGATGATTTCTCTACGTTATCAATGGCTCCGCGATGACTTGGCGGTGTGTCGGCTGGACGCGGATGCGCCGTTGCCGAATTGGTTGCCGACGGGAGGATTTACTTCGGTGACCCGCACCGATCACGAACTTTCCATCGTATGTGCCGGGGCGGTCGTGCCCGACGGGATTCAGGCGGAACGCGGCTGGACTGCGTTGCAGGTGCTGGGCCCCTTGCCATTTGATGCGGTGGGGATTCTCCGGCGTATCGCCGAGCCGCTGGCGGATGCTGGTATTCCGATTATCGCCATTGGCACGTTCGACACCGATTATGTGCTCATCAACCAAGCGCAGGTGCGCGCGGTGGATGCCATTCTAGTTCGAAGCGGACTATCGTTGGTTGACCCACTCTCAAAGTGACGTGATTCGCGATTGAGGAGAGTAAGGCGTTATCGATAGTTAACGCCTCTTATGCCCCAATCATCGATCGATCCCTTAGTTTCCCGCCCACGCTATAGCACCGAACTTGTCCAAATCCTATTTGCATGGCTCGCCTTGATGTTAGCAGGCACTGGCATGGCGGCTGAGCGACCCAACATCCTGATCCTGTTGGCGGACGATATGGGCTACGGTGATTTGGGTTGTTTCGGGGGGCGCGCAAATACGCCTAATATCGATCGACTAGCCGCAGAAGGTGTCAAGTTTGAGCAGTGTTACTCAGGGGCTCCGAATTGTTCGCCGGCTCGAGTGAGTCTCATGACCGGCCGAATTCCTACTCGCGCGGGCATGTATAGTTACCGTCCCGAAGGCAGCACGATGCATTTGCGCGATGAAGAAGTCACGCTGGCGGAAGTGCTGCAGGCCGCGGGTTATCAAACCGCCCATGTGGGCAAGTGGCACTTGAGTTGTCTGCCCCAAGATCCAGCCCTGAATCAACCGCAACCCGTGGATCAGGGATTCGAGTATTCGCTTGGCACCGAAAACAATGCCGAGCCCTCCCACTTGAATCCGGTCAATTACGTGAGGAACGGCCAAACGATCGGTGAACAACGAGGCTATTCCTGCCAACTACTCGCTGATGAGGTGGAGACTTGGTTTGCGACGGTTTACGAAGCGGAGAAACCGTTCTTTCTCTATGTGCCGTTTCATGAGCCCCATGCGAAGATTGCGACGCCGCCCGAGTTTGCGGCGCAGTATCGGGACCTCGACGACACGTCCGCCGCCTACTTTGGCAATATTCAACACATGGATACGGCGGTGGGGCGAATTTTGGCGATGTTGCGGGCTCGAGGTGTAGCGGATAATACCATGATCTTTTTCGCATCCGATAACGGTTCTTATCGCTTGGGGTCCAATGGCGACCTACGGGGCATGAAAGGGGAGGTTTACGATGGGGGGATTAAAGTGCCCGGTATCTTCCACTTCCCGAGGAAATTCGCGGGTGGCCGGGTTGCGCAAACACCGATGTGGTTTCCCGATCTACTCCCCACCGTGAGAGCGTTGACGGGGGTGGAGATTCCCGCGGGACTGAATCTGGACGGCATCGACATGGGGCCGCTGCTCGAGAAGGGAAACGTGCCAGTCCGGCCGGAGGCCATGTTGTGGTATTTTTACCGGAGTTCTCCGGAAGCAGCGATGCGTTGGGGGGACTACAGTCTGATCGCACGGTCGCGTGATGACCACCCCCGCACGCACCCCGTGGTGGCGGAGGACATTCCGTTTATCAAGACGACCCGGCCTGAGTTTTTCGAACTTTACGACTTGGTCCAAGATCCTGGGCAGCGGCACGATATCGCGGCGATAATGCCGGAAAAATTAGCCGAAATGAAGCAGCGCTTCTTCAGGCTTTTCGAGGACTCTCGGGCTGAGGCTCCGGCTTGGGACGGCCTGCCTCCGGCTGCCACGTTCAAGGCCACCCACGACAAACCGGTGGAGTTTTTGCGGAATCAAAAACGATTCTTGTCGGATGCCGATTAGCCGCTGCTGACACCGATTCGCTGCCGGTCGGGTCTGGTCCAATAGTCTACTCTGTAACCCCGTGCGGAGGAGATGAATTGCAGCCCGATACGTGGCTCGTGCTTGTGTGATTCGGTGGATTGCCCACGGTTGGGAACATGCGTCGACTCGTAACGTCAGTTATCCTACTCGTGGCTGCAGCGGTTTCGGTCCGCGCAGCGGTAGACCCCGCCCCCGAGCCGAAGGGCGGAAAAGTTTACATCTACAAAGAAACTGCAGGCGTCCCGCAGGAGATGGAGATTTATTTCCCCCCGGACTGGAATCCGCAAAAGCGGACTCACCCCGCCATCATCTTGTTTCATGGCGGCGGTTGGGGCAACGGGTCGTTAAGTGCATTTCGCTACCAATGTGAATACTTTGCCAGCCGAGGTCTGGTCGCGGTGACGGCAAACTACACCTTGGCGAAGAAACAATCGGAGTCGCCAGAAGGACAGTCGCGTAAACGAGTGTGCATCACGGATGCCAAGAGTGCGATTCGCTGGCTCAAAGCCCACGCGACCGAATTAGGGATCGATCCGACACGGTTAATCGCTGGCGGCGGCTCAGCCGGTGGGCACATCAGCATGCTCGCGACCCATAACCCGGAGCTGAACGATCCCCAGGAT